>NZ_JBYCKR010000001.1:0-16664 GCF_057473505.1 Acidithiobacillus sp. TH-A35
GAATATTTTCAATCTGGGCATGGCGGTCGCCATGACCCTGTTTGGCCTCTTCTGGCTGGTCTGGATTCTCTGGACCACCCTCTCTTATGGCGCTACCGCCCTGAACCTGGAACTGTTTACCGGTGACACGCCCGCGCCCGGCAGCATTGGCGGGCTGCGCAATGCCTTCGTGGGCAGCCTGCTGATGATCGGCGTGGCGGTGCTGATCGGTACCCCTGTGGGAATCCTGGCCGGCACCTATCTCGCCGAGTTTGCGCAAGGCAGCCGCCTGGCGGGGGTCATCCGTTTTTTTAATGATATTCTGCTCAGCGCGCCTTCCATCGTGATCGGCCTGTTTATTTACGCAGTCATGGTGGTACCCATGGGGAACTTCTCGGGTCTTGCCGGGGCCTTGTCACTGGCTATTTTGCTTTTGCCCGTCGTCCTGCGCACCACGGATGAGATGCTGGGCATGGTCCCCGGCACCATGCGTGAGGCGGCCCTGGCCCTGGGGGCGCCCCACTGGAAGATGATCGTTCAGGTGAGTTATCGGGCTGCGCGTTCTGGTATACTCACCGGGGTTCTGCTGGCGGTGGCAAGGATTAGCGGCGAGACCGCACCGCTGTTGTTCACGGCGCTCAATAATCAGTTCTTCAGCATGAATCTGGACAAGCCGATTGCCAATGTCCCCGTAGTCATTTTTCAATTTGCCATGAGTCCTTATCCGGAATGGCAGCATCTGGCCTGGGCGGGTGCGTTGATAGCTGCCATGGCTGTGCTAGTCTTGGGCCTCGTTTCTCGCTTTCTTATCAAAGACAGGAGTCCGCGTTAATGTCGGAACCTCAGAAAACCAAAATATCCGTCCGCCACCTGGATTTTTTTTACGGGAGCAACAAGGCCCTCATAGATATCAACTTGGAAATGCCAGAGAATCAGGTGACAGCGTTCATCGGGCCATCGGGTTGCGGCAAGTCGACGCTCCTGCGGGTGTTTAATCGCATGTATTCTCTGTACCCTGGGCAACGGGCGACCGGCGAGGTACTGCTGGATGGCGAGAATATTCTCGCTCCCGGCATGGATGTGAATATGCTGCGCGCTAAAATCGGTATGGTATTTCAGAAACCAACGCCTTTTCCCATGTCCATCTATGACAATATCGCCTTTGGCATCAAGCTCTATGAAAAATTACGCAAGGTGGAGATGGACGAGCGGGTGGAGCAGGCGTTGCGCCAGGCAGCTCTCTGGGAAGAGGTGAAGGACAAACTCAAGACTAGCGGGCTGGGGTTGTCCGGCGGGCAGCAGCAACGCCTGTGTATTGCACGCGCAGTGGCGGTGCAACCAGAGGTGATCCTGCTGGATGAGCCGACTTCGGCGCTGGATCCTATTGCTACCCTCAAGATTGAAGAGCTGGTGAGTGAACTGCGCAATCAGTTTACGATCCTGATCGTCACCCACAACATGCAGCAGGCGGCACGCGTCTCTGATTACACGGCATTTATGTATATCGGCGAGATGGTGGAATTTGGGCCTACCAATCAGTTATTCACCAATCCCGGTAAAAAACAGACAGAAGACTACATCACGGGTCGCTACGGTTAAGGAGTGCAGCTATGGACAAAGAACCACATATTTCCCAGCGTTTTGATGAAGAACTCCACGAGGTCCACGCCTTGGTGCTCGCCATGGGGGGGGTGGTGGAGGAGCAGATCACGAATGCTGTCAGGGCACTGCAGGAGTCAGATGCCGAACTGGCCCGTGAGGTGATTGGCCGTGACCATGAGGTGAATGGTTACGAGGTGCGTATTGAAGAAGAGTGCATCAATATTCTGGCTACGCGTCAGCCTGCCGCCAGTGATCTGCGTTTGGTGATGACCCTGATCAAGACCATCGCGGATCTGGAGCGGATGGGCGACAAGGCCAGCAAAATTGCCGACATGGCCCTGGCCATGGGACATGGCGCGCGTAACGACAATCCGGCCTTTCTCAGAGACGTGGGCGTCATGGCCGACTATGCCCTGAATATGTTGCGCCGCGCCATGGACGCCCTGGCCCGTGCAGATGCGGAGGAAGCCATTGCCGTCGCCAAAGGCGATGAGGTGCTCAATCAGGAATACCGTTCTGCCTTGCGCCGTCTGATTACCTACATGATGGAAGATCCGCGCACCATCACCCCGGCCATTGATGCGCTTTTTATCGCCAAGGCCATTGAGCGTATTGGCGATCATGCCCGGAATATCTGCGAATACGTCATTTATCTTGCTAAAGGGAAAAGTGTCCGGCATCTTCCATTAGACGAGGTAGAACAAAGTATCCAGAGGAAATAGCCATGGTGGAATCCACAGCCACAGCAGAACTCAAAAACTTTCTGGCGGCCGTGGACCTGGGTTCCAACTCCTTTCATATGGTGGTTGCAGAAGAAATTGGCTCTGATATCCGTCTGCATGATCGTTTGCGTGAGGGCGTTCGTCTGGCTGAAGGTTTGCGCGATGACGGTAGCCTTGATCCTGCGGTAGAACAGCGCGCACTGGACTGCCTGGCGCGCTTCGGACAGCGTCTGCGCGGTATCCGCCCGGAGCGGGTGCGGGTGATCGGCACGAATACCTTGCGCGATGCGAGTGCTGGAGAAGACTTTGTGCATGCCATCGAAAAAACGCTCGGTTACCCGGTGGAAATCGTGGCTGGCCGCGAAGAAGCGCGTCTGGTTTACCTCGGCGTGGCGCACAGCTTGGCGGTAGACGCGCGTGAACGGCGTTTGGTTGCGGATATCGGGGGGGGCAGTACGGAGTTGATTGCGGGCCAGGGCTTTACCCCCGATCTGCGGGAAAGCCTGCATTTTGGCTGTGTGGCCTCTACCCGGGCCTACTTTCCCGATGAACTGATTACGGCGGCCGCCTGTGAGCGTCTTGAAAAACGGGTGCGTATGGCGGTAGAACCCATGCTTGATGATTTTATCCGCCATGGCTGGGATCAGGCGGTGGGTTCTTCGGGTACCATCAAGGCGATTGCCCGTGTCCTCGCGGAGAACGGTCAGGGTTCGCGCATCACCCACGCTGGCATGCACTGGCTGCGCGAGCAAATGACGCGTCTCGGTTCAGTACGTGCGCTGACCCAACTGAAAGGCCTGAAGGCGGATCGTGCCGCCGTTTTTCCGGGTGGATTCATCATTCTCTTCGCGCTTTTCGAGTCCTTGCGTCTGCAGGAAATGCGTTTTTCTGAGGGCGCTTTGCGCGAGGGGGCCATTTATGACTTGCTCGGGCGCATCCATCAGGAAGACACCCGGGAAATGAGCATCCGCAGCCTGCAGGAACGCTTTCACAGCCAGGTGCGGCGTAACCAGGGCATAGCGCAGTGGGCGGAGCATTTTTTCAAGACGGCAGCCGTATCCTGGCCGCTCCACGGCGGGCATAAGCAATGGCTGCATTGGGCCGCTCTGACCCATGATATCGGCCTCGACATCGCCCATTCGGGATTTCACAAACATGGTGAATACGTCTGGCGGAATGCCGATATTGCGGGATTCTCTCGTCGTGAGCAGGGCGTTGTTGCCGCGCTCGTGCGCGCCCAGCGTAAACGCCTTCCGGGCCTTGCTCAGTTACGTGCTCTGGGTATCGCGGCTGAAGATGTGGCGGTGTTGCAGCAGTTGGCGATCCTGCTCCGCTTGGCTATCCTGTTTCATCGTGGCGCGACGCCACTGACGGCACCGCCGGGTTTGACTGTGTCCGGTAAAAAACTGGTGCTGGCATTACCACTGAAATGGCTGACAGAAATGCCGCTGATGGCTGCCGATCTGGAGCAGGAGCAGGAGTGGATCACGCCAGATTTTTGCCTGCAATGGTAATCCTCTAAACCATTTGTTTTATCGACGCGAGGCGTGGGTCACGCATGTCAGAAGGTTTTGCTCACCTGGCCCTCATCACGGAAACCTATCCACCAGAGGTGAACGGCGTAGCCCATACGCTGCAGCGTATGGTAGAGCATCTCCGCGCACGCGGTTATCGGGTCACCGTGTTGCGCCCGCGGCAGACGGGTGAAAGGGCAGGGGACGACCTGTTTCATGCCCTGTCTTTACCTTTCTATTCGCAGGTTCGGGTGGGATACAGTCTGTCTGGCCACATCGGTCAAAGATTGCGGGCCTTGCGCCCCGATCTGGTACATATTGCTACGGAAGGCCCGCTGGGCCTCGCCGGACTTTGGGCAGCCCGTCACCTTAAAATCCCCGTAGTGAGCAGTTTTCACACGAATTTTGACAGCTATGCCCGGCATTATCGCCTGCAATTCCTGCAAGGGCTAGTGTTGTGCTATCTGCGGTATTTCCACAATGCTACCCGCAAAACCCTGGTACCCAGTTGGGGAACTTTCGCTCACCTGCAGGCGCAGGGCTTCCTTAACCTCGCCATGTGGAGACGTGGGGTGGATACGACGCTCTACAACCCCCGTCGGCGCAGCGCGGCGCTACGCGCGCAACTTGGGCTGGATGGGGACGACGCGCTCTTGATTTATGTTGGGCGCCTAGCTCATGAAAAAAATCTATCTGTTCTGGTGAACGCTTACGAACGCTTGCGGAAAACCTGGCAAGGGCCGGGCAAGTTGCATCTCGCCCTGATCGGTGACGGCCCCCTGGCGGCTGGTCTCATCCGGCAGAGCCTCGCCGGTTTTTCCCTGGAGGGCATACAAAAGGGTGAGGATCTGGCGCGATGGTATGCGAGTGCGGATCTGTTCTGTTTCCCCTCCTGTAGCGAGACGTTTGGTAATGTCGTGCTGGAGGCTATGGCCAGCGCCTTGCCGGTACTGGCCTATGACGCCTCCGGCGTCAATGAACATTTTCGTTCGCCGGATGAAGGTGTCCTGCTTCCCCTGGATGGTGATTTCGCCAGCGCCATAAGCAAGCTGCTTATGGATCGTGCGCGTTTACGGGAAATGGGCCAGCGTGCCCGGCAACGTGCAGAAGGACAAACCTGGACGCATATTATCGATACGCTCCTCGAGGAGTACCGAAATAGCCTGGATAGCGTTTCTTAACCCGCCTCAAAACCAATTTGCGTCTGCCAGCACCTTTGCTATTGTTGCGCTTGCCGGAGCTGCTTCCGGCAGAAGGGGAGGACGCAACCATTGATGTGATCAACGAGGTGCTGAGCTGGTTGCATCTTCAACCTATTACGTTAGTGGTGATTATTGCCTTCCTGCGCCAGTATGGTTACTGGATCCTTTTTGTTGGCACCCTGCTGGAAGGGGAGGCTGTGGTGATTGTTGCCGGTGCCTTGGCGCATGCCGGCGTCCTGGATCTTCCCATGGTGATATTTATCTCCTGGCTGGGCAGCACCCTAAACGATCAGGTGCTTTACCAACTCGGTTATCGTTATGGCGAACGCCTGCTGAATATCCTGCCGCGCTTTCTGCGCCGCCATGTGAACCAGGCAGAGGATATGATTCGCCGCTTTGGTGACTGGGTGACGCTGCTCTTCCGGTTCATCTATGGCACCCGCACCATCACTCCTATTCTGCTGGGGGTCCATCGCTATCCAGCGCGGCGTTATCTGTGGATGAACCCGGCTGCCGCGGCGGTGTGGGCGGCGTCCATCGCCGGGATTGGCTATGGCCTCGGCGCCTCGCTACAGAGCCTGTTGCAAGGCGTTCAGCATGTGCAGATCGTGCTGCTGCTATTGTTAATTGTGGGGGCGGGGGTGTACTGGTGGTGGCATGGGCACAGTAAATGACGCGCGGTGGCCGCATCACGAAGGGAAAAACAGCCATTTCAGGCCATCTGAACTTTACTGCGATTTGCCAGAGAGCCCGGTTTTATGCTAAAACGCGCTGGGCTTCGGCCTAATACTCACACGCACCGATACAGGTCAGCCGGGTGTCCGCGAGGATGGCTGCCTGGGGCGCGTGGCGGATCATAACCCTTGAAAACTGGAGAAACCCTATGAGCAGCAATGTAACCATGCGCGCCCTGCTGGAAGCCGGCGTCCACTTTGGTCATCAATCCCGTTACTGGCATCCGAAGATGGCGCCGTATCTCTTTGGTGAGCGTAACCGCATTCACATCATCAACCTTGAGCACACCCTGCCGATGCTGCGCACCGCGCTGAGTTTTATCGAGCAGATTTCCCGCAAGCATGGCCGTGTCCTTTTTGTCGGCACCAAGCGCCAGGCGCGTGAGGCGGTCGAGCAGGAAGCCCGCCGCAGCGGCGCCTTCTTTGTCAACCAGCGCTGGTTGGGTGGTACCCTGACCAATTTCAAGACCATCCGTCAGTCCATTCGTCGTCTCGATGAATTAGATCAGATGGCGGCCGACGGCACCATGGACAAGCTGACGAAGAAAGAAGTGCTCACCCTGACCCGCGAGCGCGACAAGCTGGAGCGCAGTCTCGGTGGTATCAAGGACATGAGCGGTCTGCCGGACGCCATCTTTGTGATTGATGTCGGTCATGAAAACATTGCCGTGCTGGAAGCCCGCAAACTGGGTATTCCGGTGATCGGCGTGGTGGACAGCAACTGTGATCCGTTGCTCATTGACTATCCCATCCCCGGTAATGATGACGCCACCCGTGCTATCCGTTTGTATGCCGCGTTGGTGGCCGATGCCATTCTTGATGGCCGTCACGGTGGGGAATCTGCGCTGCTCGACGAATTTGTCGAGGTGGACGAAGAAACGATCGAAATCGACGCCGACTAAAACATTCACCAGAACCAAGGAGCATTCATGGCTATCAGTGCACAACAGGTCAAAGAACTGCGCGAGCGCACCGGCGCCGGCATGATGGAATGTAAAACGGTGCTGACCGAAGCCGATGGTGATTTGGAGGCTGCTATCGACCTCCTGCGCGCGCGTGGTCTGGCCAAGGCCGACAAAAAGGCGAGTCGGGTAGCTGCGGAGGGGGTCATTGTCACCGCCCTCAGTGGCGACCAGAAGCGGGGCATAGTGCTCGAAGTGAACTGTGAAACCGATTTTGTCGCCAAAAATGAAGATTTCCTGGCGCTGGCGAAAGATTGTGCTGAGCAGGCTCTGGCGCAGGGGTTCAAGGAAGCGGACGCCTTACTGGCCGACGCGGAAGTGGAAGAACGCCGCAAGGGGCTGGTCAGCAAACTCGGCGAGAACATCAGCCTGCGCCGCCTGCAGCATCTGCAGGTCAAAGAGGGTGTGGTCGGCGCGTATATTCATGGCAGCCGCATCGGTGTGCTCGTGGCTCTGGAGGGCCAGGCGGCTACTAATGAACTTGGTCGCGATGTGGCCATGCATGTGGCGGCGGCACGTCCCGAGGTGATTCACCCCAGCCAGGTTTCTCCTGAGCGTCTGGCCCGTGAGAAAGAAATTCTCATTGCGCAGGCGGCAGACAGTGGTAAGCCCGCCGACATCATTGAGAAGATGATCTCCGGACGCCTGAACAAATTGCTCAACGAAATCGCCCTCACCGGGCAGCCCTTCGTCAAGGATCCTGATCGCAGTGTCGGTCAACTGGTGCAGGGATTCCCAGATGTCGAGGTGCTGGAGTTTGTGCGTTTCGAGGTGGGTGAGGGGATTGAGAAGGCCCCCACCGCGGATTTTGCCACCGAGGTTATGGCACAAGTCCGGGGGTCCTGAATGACTGCGCCCGTGTATTCCCGCATCCTCCTCAAACTCAGCGGGGAGGCACTCATGGGCGAGGGCCAGTATGGCGTGGACCGTGATGTCGTGCAGCGTATGGCACGGGAAATAAAGGACGTTTCTGATACCGGAGTACAGGTCGCTATCGTGATTGGTGGCGGCAATATCTTCCGGGGTATGGCCAAGGCGGCCGAAGGTATGGACCGCGCTACCGCCGACTACATGGGTATGCTGGCGACGGTCATGAATGCGCTCGCAGTGCAGGATGCCCTGGAACATCTGGGTTTGCCGACCCGGGTGCTGTCGGCGCTGCATATTGAGCAAGTGGCGGAGCCCTATATCCGGCGGCGGGCTATCCGTCATCTGGAGAAGGGGCGGGTCGTGATTTTTGGTGCCGGTACCGGTAACCCCTTTTTCACTACCGACACGGCGGCCAGTCTGCGCGCTGTGGAGATCAATGCCGAGGTAGTGCTTAAGGGAACCAAGGTCGATGGCGTTTACACCGATGATCCGGTTACCCACCCTGAGGCCATGCGCTACCGGGAACTGTCCTATAGTCAGGTGCTAGAGCAGAATCTGCAGGTCATGGACGCAACGGCCATCACCCTTTGCCGCGATAACGACATGCCGATCATCGTTTTTTCCATCAATAAATCCGGCGCTTTGATGCGGGTGATGCTGGGTGAAGAGGAAGGCACTTCGGTGCGCAGAGAGATTGCATGAGTATTCAAGAGGTTAAAAAGAACTCCGAAACTCGGATGAAGAAGAGCATTGAATCTCTGAAGGGAGAGCTCACCCGGCTGCGGACGGGCCGGGCCAGTGCCGGGCTGCTTGACCATGTGCAACTGGACTATTATGGGGCGCCGACGCCCTTGGCGCAGGTCGCTTCGGTCTCGGTCGCCTATGCCCGGTCGCTGCTTGTCACACCGTGGGAAAAGAATCTGATTCCCAAGATTGATAAGGCGATCCGCGATGCCGGCCTGGGCCTAAATCCAGTGGCAGGTTCGGATAATGTGCGGGTTCCGCTGCCGGCGCTCTCCGAAGAACGCCGCAAGGAAATGGTCAAAGTGGTCCGGCAGGAGGGTGAGGGTGCGCGTGTAGCTATTCGCAACATCCGTCGCGACAGCATTTCTCAGGTTAAAGAACTGCACAAACAGAAAACCATCTCGGAAGATGAAGAACGGCGCGCCGAGGAAGAATTTCAGAAGCTGACGGACCGCTTTATCGACGAAGTGGACGCGGTGGTGGAGGCGAAGGAAGCTGACCTCATGGAGGTCTGATCTCATGTCTTCCGCTGACGAAAGCTTGCCTGCTATGCCACGCCACATTGCCGTCATTATGGATGGCAATGGCCGCTGGGCTTACCGTCAGCACTTGCCGCGGGTGGCTGGCCATCGGCGCGGTGCGGAAGTGGTGCGGGAAATGGTGCAATCCTGCGTGGATCTCGGCATTCCCTACCTGACGCTTTTTGCCTTCAGCACCGAAAATTGGCGGCGTCCGGTCCTCGAAGTGCGTTTGTTGATGAATCTCTTCCGTCTTTTGTTACGGCGAGAAGCCCGTAAACTCCATGAGAATGGCGTTCGCTTGTGCATTATCGGCGATCGCAGTGCATTGGACCGTGATATACGCCAGCTCGTCGAAGAGGCTGAGGCGCTTACCCGTAACAATAGGCGACTCCAGCTCAATCTTGCGGTGAATTACGGCGGACATTGGGATATTGCGCAGGCAGCACGTGCCGCCATGGCGGCAGTGCTGGCGGGAGAACTCGCCCTTGAAGACTTCTCTGAGGCACATATTGCCCGGTATCTCTGCCTGGCAGACATTCCCGAGCCCGACCTGTTGATTCGTACCGGTGGCGAGGAGCGCATCAGTAATTTCCTGGTTTGGCAGTTGGCTTACACCGAGTTTTATTTCAGTGATACGCTTTGGCCGGATTTTGACCGTACGGCCTTGGAGTACGCCCTGCAATCTTTCGCGCATCGGCAACGGCGCTTCGGACGGACGGGCGATCAAGTTCTGGAGGACGATTGCTCCGCCAGCGACTGATTACCGCCTCCTTGTTATTCCTGCTGGTTCTTGTGCTGATTTTTTGGGCGCCTTTCTGGGTTTTTCTTGTTTTCCTCATGCTGCTGACGTTCCTGGCAGGACGGGAGTGGGGTCATCTCAGTCTGATAGTCTGGCCAAACGGGTTGGCCCTGCTATTGGCAGCGCTGCTTCCGATGCTCATCCTCTCGCAGCATCTTCCCTGGTCTGCGCTGGCACAGGGCAGCGTGATCTGGTGGGCGCTGCTCGCGGCGTTGCTGATGCTGATGCCGCCATCGCTGTTACGCGAGGCCGCGGCCTGGCAGCGCCCGGTGAGCGCTATGACGGTGTTTCCTGTGCTTTTACCTGCACTGCTGTTCAGTCTGTCCTTGCAGCAGCGTGCCCCACAGTTTTTGTTATGGGTGATTCTGGTCATCAGCGCGGATGATGTGGGTGCGATGACTTTTGGTAAAATCTGGGGGCGTCATCGATTAGTACCACGCATCAGCCCTGGCAAGACCTGGGAGGGCTTGCTGGGCGGCTTGCTTGCCAGCGCCATTATGGGCACACTGGGCGCTTGGGTGTGGATAGGTGCGGCAGTCCAGAGCCTTCTTTCCGGCGCTGTTTTGGGCTTGGTTACGGGCGCTTTCGCGGTCTTGGGAGATCTTTCCGAGAGTTTTCTAAAACGCCGCGCCGATTGCAAAGATAGTGGCCAGTTGTTGCCAGGGCATGGTGGCCTGCTGGATCGCTTGGATAGCATGAGTGCGGGCATTCCGGCGTTTGTAGCCGGACTTTATTATCTGGGTTGGTGGAAATGACACGAGGCATCTGCATACTCGGGGCTACAGGCTCCATCGGCAAGAGCACCCTGGATGTGGTATCGCGTCACTCCGATCAATTCCGGATCGTTGCGCTCACGGGTAATCACCGTGTCGCAGAGATGCAGGCGCTGTGCGAGCAGCATCATCCTGAGTTGGTGGTGATGGTCGCCCCGGAAGCCGCGCAGCAGTTGCGCGTCGCCCTGCGTGATGCAGGCCTGAAGCATATCTGTGTGGAAAGCGGCCGGGAAGCGCTGGCAGAGGCAGCGCGTATGCCAGGTGTCGATGAAGTGATGGCGGCTATTGTGGGTGCCGCCGGTTTGTTACCGACCCTGGCGGCGGTGGAGTCTGGCAAAAAAGTCTATTTAGCCAACAAAGAATGTCTGGTGATGGCGGGTAGTCTGTTCATGGAGCAGGTGCGGCATCACCGGGTGACACTGCTCCCCATCGACAGTGAGCACAATGCCGTATTCCAGTGCTTTGCCGAAGGCAAAGGCGTGCGCCGCATTCTGCTGACGGCTTCCGGGGGACCTTTCCGGACCTGGCCCGTGGAACGCCTGGCGTCCGTAACACCGGATCAGGCCTGCGCACATCCCAACTGGGTCATGGGCCGGAAAATTTCCGTAGACTCCGCGACCATGATGAATAAGGGTCTGGAGGTCATCGAAGCGCATTGGCTCTTTAATCTCCCCGCATCCCAGATTGATGTACTGATCCACCCGCAGAGCATCATCCATTCCATGGTGGAATATGTGGATGTCTCCGTGCTGGCGCAATTGGGTAACCCCGTTATGCGCACCCCCATTGCCCATGCCCTGGCCTATCCGGAGCGCATGGAAAGTGGGGTTTCTTCGCTGGACCTGACACGCGGGCCGAACTTGCAGTTTGAAGAACCCGATTTGCAGCGGTTCCCCTGTCTGGCGCTGGCCTTTAACGCCCTGCGGGCGGGTGGAGCCGCAGCGACTGTGCTGAATGCGGCTAATGAGGTGGCGGTGCAGGCCTTCCTGGATGGCGCCCTGCCATTCTCGCGTATTGCGGCCGTTGTTGAAGACACACTCAGCGAATTACAGCCTGCTGCCCCGGATCATCTGGATGCGGTGCTGGCCATCGATCAGTGCGCACGGGAAGCCGCAGTCCGCCATCTTAGCCGGCATAGATCGGGTATGCAGTGACGTTCCTGAGAGCAAATGCAGATTCTTGAGACCATAGGGGCCTTTATTCTGGCTATCGGCATCCTCGTGCTGATCCACGAATCTGGTCATTTTGCGGTCGCCAAATGGATGGGCGTTAAGGTGCTTAGGTTTAGTATAGGCTTTGGGCCGACCCTGATCAGTCGCCGTTGGGGGCGGGATCAGACGGAGTATGTGATTGCCGCACTACCCCTGGGCGGCTACGTCCAAATGCTTGGCGAACAGAGTGGTGAGCCAGTCCCGGCCGAAGACAGTAAACGGGCCTTTGATAACCTTGCGCCCGGTAAACGCTTTTTGATTGCCTTGGCGGGACCGATGGCCAATCTCCTGTTTGCCATAGTGGCTTATGCGGGAGTGGCATGGCTCGGTATCCCGGGATTGGCACCCATCGTCGGTCTGGTACAGGATCATTCCCTTGCGGCTCAGGCGCAATTGCATCCGGGCGAACGTATCACGATGCTCGACGGGCGGCCTGTCTATACCTGGGAAGATATGCGTATGGGGCTCCTCTCAGCAGCGGTTGCACGCACCCCGGTGACCCTGCAGACGATGCGCAGTGACGGTGCTCAGGCGACCCACGTGCTGTCTCTGCAGACGCTTACCGCTGACACGGTGGGGCCAGACTTTATCAGTAAAGTCATTGGAATGGAGCCCTACCTGCCCGCCGTCATCGGTGCCGTAGAGCCGCATAGCCCGGCACAACTGGCCGGGTTGCGGGCAGGGGACCGCATTGTCGCCATGGATGGTCATCCGATTCCCAGTTGGGAGAGTCTGGCCCGGCATGTCGAGTCGCACCCCGATAAAGTCATCCAGTTGCGCTATCTGACAGCACAAGGGCTTACAAAAGCCGTAAGTCTCACCCCGCAGATGTTTCTGGACAAGGCCGGAAAGCCGGTAGGCCGCATCGGCGTCATCATGGCACCCTTGCCCAAAAATTTGATCGTCCTGCGCGAGCGAGGCCCTCTGGAGGGCCTGATCTATGGGGTGCGAACGACTTGGCAGATGTCGCTCATGACCGTCGAAATGATCATGCGGATGGTGCAGGGTTTTGTATCTCCGGATAATATCAGCGGTCCGATTGCCATCGCGGAATTTGCCGGGCAGTCTGCACAAGCCGGCCTGGCGCCATTTTTATCTTTTCTGGGGCTGATCAGCATCAGTTTGGGAGTGCTTAATCTTCTGCCCATTCCGATTCTGGATGGGGGCCACTTGGTGTTTTATGCCGTGGAGATGGTGCGTGGTAAACCACTCCCTGCGGCGGTGGTGCAAAAAGCGCAGCAGATCGGTATAGTGCTGCTTTTGATGCTCATGTCCTTCGCCTTCTACAATGATATTATGAGATTGCTGACACCGTGAAAAAATTCAGCCTCAGTTCGGCCTCCCCCATTCTCCTCGCTGCCAGTGTGGCTTGTGTTACCGCCGCCTGGGCGGCACCAGCCTGGGCATTTACGCCCTTTACAGTCAGGAATATAGAAATTCGTGGGCTGGAGCATATCGCGCCTGGTACGGTTTACAACTACCTGCCCATCCATATTGGCGAGCAGGTGGATGACCAGAAGGCCCAGCAGGCCATCAAGGATCTCTATTCCACGGGATTCTTCAAGAATGTGACCATTGCCCGTTCTGGCGACAATCTGCTGGTCATCGTGCAAGAGCGGCCCATCATCTCCAGTATCAAGATGGAGGGCATCAAGGCTTTTTCCAAAAGCGATGTGAACGGCACGCTCAAGGGTGTCGGCCTAGTGGACAGGCACATCTTTAATCGTTCGATCCTCGATCAGGTGGTGCATGGTCTGCAGGAACAGTATGAAGGCATGGGCTATTACAATGCCAAGATTCATGCGCGAGTAGAAAAGTTGCCGCGTAACCGGGTAGCCATCCATATTGACGCGAAGGAAGGTGAGCAAGCGACCATCAAGCAGGTGACCATTGTTGGTAATCATGCCTTCACTGAAAGTCGTCTGCGCGGTCTTTTCAGTATCGGTGCGCCGGATGCTTTTTCCTTCTTTACCAAAAATGATCGTTATTCGCGTGAAAAACTTATGCAGGGTCTGGAGAAACTCCATAACTATTATCTGGATCGCGGTTATCTGAATTTTGACGTCGAGTCCACCCAGGTACAAGTGTCTCCAGATCGACGCTTTGTCTATATCACTGTCAATGTGAACGAAGGGGATCTCTATCATATCCAATCGGTAGGTCTGAGTGGTGATTTAGTCGTACCGAAGCCGGAAATGGAAAAACTGGTGGAGATCAAGCCGGGCCAAGTGTTTTCCCGAGCCAAAATCAACGACACCAATAGCGCTATTGCAGATAAGCTGGGAGACTTGGGCTACGCTTTTGCCAATACCACGCCGGTGCCTAAAGTGGATGAAAAAACCCACGAAGTGGCTCTGACCTTTGCGGTGGATCCTGGTCGCAAGGTCTATATTCGCCGCATTGAGATCACCGGTAATGATAAAAGCCGGGACTATGTGGTACGGCGTCAATTCCGGCAGATGGAGGGCGCACTTTATGATGGTGCGCTGATCCGACGCTCCAAGCTGCGTCTGCAGCAAACGGGTTTTTATGACAAGATTGATACCAAAACCATACCGGTTCCTGGGCATCCAGATCAACTGGATCTGGATGTCCATGTGAGCGAAAGGCCTACGGGCAGTTTTAGTATCGGTGTCGGCTACTCCAATGCCCAGGGTATCTTGTTCAACGGTTCGATCAGTCAGAACAACTTTATGGGTACGGGTAACGCCCTGTCGTTCTCGGCGAATGTGGGCGGCCTGGGGACGGCATACAATCTCTCCTTTACAGACCCGTATTTTACGCCGGACGGCATCAGTCTCGGCTTCAGCTTATATCGGAACAACACCAATCTTTCCATTCTGTCCGTAGCCCCTTATCAGGAAATTGATTACGGCGGAACCGCCACGCTGGGTATCCCGGTGATGCAGTATGTCTATGATTATATGTCGTTGGGCTTTAGTAACACGACGATTAATCTGTTTACCAATCCACCAGCAATTTACCAGAACTACGTCAATACATTTGGTAGTACGGCCACGGCGTTGACGGTTGGGAATGACCTGACTTACGACAGCCGGAATTCCCCGATATTTCCCACTAAAGGCTTTTACGGAAGTCTGGCGCTGAAGGCAGCGGTGCCCCCCGCGAAGCTACGCTGGTACAAGGCGGAGATTAAGGCGGACTACTATCATCCCATCACTTCCTGGTTAACGGGTGGGTTGAGCGGGCGCTATGGCTTTATCAACGGTTATGGTGGCCTAAATGTACCATTCTTTAATAACTACTACCTGGGTGGTCCGACCACCCTGCCGGGTTATCAGACCTATTCGTTAGGACCACAGGTAGGTGGCTATCCTGTGGGCGGCACTCGCGAGTTACTGTTTAATGCCAGTTTGTATTTCCCGCTTCCTGGCCTCGCAGACAATAACAATTTCCGGATGTCCCTATTTACGGCCAGTGGATGGGTTTATGGGGTCAATGCAGATGGCTCTTCGTCAAATAATTATTTTCCGAATTTAGGTCAAATGCGGACGACGGCGGGTGTCGGGTTCCTGTGGATCAGCCCGATGGGACCGCTACGCCTGTCTGTCGCCGTACCGCTCAACAAGCAACCGAACGATTTGACCCAGCCCTTGCAGTTCACCGTGGGTAATAACTTTTAATGGTGCGGTGTTAGGGTATGAATTGGCAACTGCGTATTGGGATCGTTCTTCTATTGATGCTAACTTCGGCGGTGGCGTGGGCAGACCCGCTGAAGATCGGCTTTGTGGATCTCGACCGCGCTTTGCGCGAATTGCCTGAGGCGCAGGCCGGTGCGATCAGCCTCAACAAACAGGTAGAAGCGAAGCAGAAGGAAATCGAGGCCAGGCGGCAACAGGTCGACACCTTTCAAAAGACCCTGGAAAAAGATTTTCCGCATCTGACCAATGCACAAAGACAGGAACGAGAGGCGCAGTTGCAAAGTATGATTCTCAATTTGCAGCAGTTCCAGCGACAGGCCCAGGATGGTTTGAACTATCAACGTAATCAGATTCTGAAAAATATACAGGATCAATTGGTCAAAGTGGTGAGCAGGATTGGGCGCGCCGGGCATTATACGGTCATCCTCAATGATAAATCTGTGCTTTATGTCAATGGCGCCATTGATATTACCTCGCAGGTGGTGGCAGCGATGGCGAATAAATCAGTTCCAGTTCAGTCGGCTGGCGGTAAATAGCGTGGCGCGTGGCTTGTATCTCCTCGGTGATCTTGCGCAAGTGGCTGGCGCCCAATTGCGTGGCGATGCGGGGTATCAGATTAGTGCAGTGGCACCGCTCAATACGGCCGACAGTGGGGAGCTCACTTTTTATCAGGACCCGCATTTGCGAACTCTGTTAAAAGCGAGTAAGGCAGGAGCTGTGGTTATTACTCCGCAGGATGCGGAGAATTTTTCCGGGAACTGTCTGTTGACGGACAATCCCTACGCGGCATTTGCGCGGATTATGCAGTACATCTATCCGCAGGGCGCCCTTCAGCCTGGACTGCATCATACCGCACAACTGGCGCGAGACGCGCAGGTGGATCCTGATTCCCGCATTGATGCCTACGTGCAGATAGAGGCTGGAGCGGTGATCGCGGCAGGTGTCTGGCTGGAGGCCGGCACCTTTATCGGTGCGGGCGCGGAGGTGGGACGTGGGTCACATCTTTATCCCGGTGTTAAAGTTTATGCGGGCTGCAAGTTGGGTGCCGATTGCATCATCCATGCGGGCGCAGTGATTGGTGCCGATGGTTTTGGTTTTGCCGAGGCAGGTGGCCGGTTTCTGAAGATACCGCAGGTGGGTCGTGTACTTATTGGAAATGACGTGGAGATTGGTGCCAACTCCTGCATTGACCGCGGCGCACTGGCAGACACGGTGATTGAAGATGGGGTAAAGATAGACAATCTGGTGCAGATCGGGCACAACGTCCAGATCGGCGCGCATACGGTTGTTGCCGGACAGACAGGTATTGCGGGAAGTTCGCGGGTTGGCCGTCATTGCCGTATTGGTGGTCAGGTAGGGATTAGCGGTC
>NZ_JBYCKR010000002.1:0-3805 GCF_057473505.1 Acidithiobacillus sp. TH-A35
AATAATGGACAGTTCTAAAATTCGTATTCGCCTTAAATCGTATGATTATCGCATGCTCGACATTTCTGCTGCGGAAATCGTAGAAACCGCGCGGCGGACCGGTGCGCGCGTTTGTGGGCCGATTCCTCTTCCTACAAAAATAGAACGCTTTACGGTTTTGCGCTCGCCGCACGTGGATAAAAATGCGCGTGATCAATTTGAACAGCGTACGCACAAGCGCTTACTCGACATTCTGGATCCCAACGACAAGACGGTGGATGCCCTGATCAAACTTGATCTGGCGGCTGGCGTCGATGTCGAGATCAAGCTGTAATTATAAAGGACGATACAATGGTAATGGGCCTGATCGGACGGAAAGTAGGTATGACGCGTATCGTTGCAGACGACGGGCGTGTGCTGCCGGTAACCGTCATTCATGTGGCGCCGAATACGGTGGCACAGGTTAAAGATATCGCCACAGACGGTTACTGTGCAGTGCAGGTGGCAACCGGTACACGCCGTCCACAGAGGGTAACCTCTGCTCTGGCGGGACACTTTCGTAAAAATGGCATTGCTCCTGGGCGGCTATTACGGGAGTTCCGTGTGGCGGATACCACTACTTATGCTTGCGGTGCGGATATCGATCTGGACATTTTCGCCGAAGGACAGCGCGTGGACGTGTCTGGCGTTAGCAAAGGTAAAGGCTTCGCTGGCGCCATCAAGCGCCACAATTTCCGGAGCAACCGGGCTAGTCACGGTAACTCGCGGGCCCACAATGCACCTGGTTCTATTGGTTGTCGCCAGACACCTGGACGGGTATTTAAGGGTAAGAAAATGGCGGGGCATTTGGGCGCGGAACAAGTCACGACGCTTAACCTTGAACTGGTGCGTATTGATGCAACTCGGCGCTTGCTCATGGTGAAAGGCGCTGTTCCCGGTGCCCGTGACGGGGACGTGATGGTTCGTCCCGCCGTGCGTGGTTAGGAGAAAAATAATGCAAGTGCAAAGCTTGGAAGTGACCACCGGGAAAAGCAGCGATATCGAGGTCGCCGATGGTGTGTTCGGAGTGCCTTATAATGAGGCATTGTTGCATCAGGTCGTGGTGGCTCAGATGGCCGGTATGCGTTCGGCGAACGCCGTACAGAAGAATCGCGCGGCAGTGCGTGGTGGTGGACGCAAGCCGTGGAAACAGAAGGGTACCGGTCGCGCGCGCGCCGGCAGTATTCGCAGCCCAATCTGGCGCGGCGGTGGACGGGCCTTTCCTGGTGGGAATGAAAACTACACCCAAAAGATCAACAAAAAAATGTGGGCCGGGGCAATGCGCACAGTGCTGGCGGAGTTGCTGCGTCAGGGTCGCTTGCAAATCATTCAGCAAGAGGATCTCGGCGAGCCGCGGAGTCGATTAGCCAAAGACTGGTTGAGCCGCGCGGGCGGAGATAATTTTTTGCTTGTCATGGGTGAGGTTCCGTTGAATCTTTTCCTGGGCTTGCGTAATTTTCCAAGAGTGGGTATCGCTGGTTGGCAAGATATCGGGCCTGCTGACCTTCTCCAGTATGGTCGAGTGTTGTTGGATACCGAAGCGGCAGCCAGGTTAGGTGAGGTGTACGGATGAACGCGGAACGTCAATATCTTGTCTTACTGGCACCTATTATCAGCGAAAAAAGCACGATGGTGCAGCAGAAGGCAAATCAATTCGTGTTTAAGGTCGCCCGTGATTCTACAAAACTGGAAATCAAGTCGGCGGTTGAGAAGCTTTTTGAGGTACAGGTGCTTTCTGTTCAGACCTGTAACTATATGGGTAAGGAAAAGCGTATGGGTCGTCATGTGGGGCGCCGCTCTTCCTGGAAGAAAGCCTATGTACGGCTGGCCGAGGGCAGCAGCATAGATTACGGCGTTGCCTGAGGAAAAGGGATAAAACATGGCATTAATTAAAACTAAGCCGACCTCTGCAGGGCGGCGGTTCGTAGTAAAAGCGCTAGACACACGCCTTCACAAGGGCGATCCACATCCGACTTTGGTTGAGGCACAATCCCATAGCGGCGGGCGCAATAATCTCGGTCGTATCACGCGGCGTCATCAGGGCGGTGGTCATAAATCGCATTATCGCCTGGTAGATTTTAAGCGTAATAAGTTTGATGTACCGGGCAAGGTGGAGCGCTTAGAGTACGATCCCAACCGTTCGGCACATATTGCTCTGATTTGTTACGTGGACGGCGAGCGTCGTTACATACTTGCGGCAAAAGGTATGGCGGTTGGGGATCCCGTACTTTCGGCGGAGCAGACGCCTGTTAAGCCAGGTAATTGTATGCCACTGCGAGGCATTCCGGTGGGCTCCGTGGTGCATAATATTGAGATGCGACCAGGCAAGGGCGGTCAAATCGCGCGATCCGCGGGGGCTTCAGCTCAGCTTATGGCGCGCGAAGGAGATTATGCTCAAGTGCGTTTGCGCTCTGGTGAAGTGCGACGGATTCATGTATCCTGCCGCGCTACTATAGGTGAGGTGGGGAACGAAGAACACGGGTCCCGCCAACTGGGTAAAGCAGGTGCGATGCGTTGGCGCGGCGTACGCCCCACCGTTCGCGGGGTAGTGATGAACCCAGTGGATCATCCGCATGGTGGTGGAGAGGGTCGTACCTCTGGTGGACGTCATCCGGTATCGCCATGGGGACAACCGACTAAGGGTTATCGTACCCGTAGAAACAAGCGTACGAGCAGTATGATTGTGCGCCGTCGTTCGCGTTAGGGGTTAAGAGGATTTCACGTGCCACGTTCGATTAAAAAAGGTCCGTTCATTGATGAGCATTTGGACCGTAAAGTGCAGAGTGCTCAGGCGAGCAGCAGCCGTCGTCCGATTAAGACCTGGTCGCGCCGTTCGACGATTACACCTGATTTCATTGGCTTGACTATTAGCGTCCATAACGGACGTCAACATATTCCTGTAGTCGTAAACGAGAATATGGTTGGCCACAAGCTCGGCGAATTTGCATTAACGCGGACCTTCAAGGGTCACGTCGCCGACAAGAAAGCTAAGCGCTAAAGGGGAGTGTGATGAAATCGTCAGCAGTGCTAAAAGGACTTCAGATGTCTCCCCAAAAGGCGCGTCTTGTCGCTGATCTGGTACGCGGACAGCCAGTGGGTAAGGCGCTGGAGATCCTGCGCTTTACCACAAAAAAGGCTGCACTTCCGATTCGCAAATGTCTGGAATCTGCTATTGCTAACGCCGAAAATAACGAAGGGGCAGACGTAGATGCTTTGGTGGTCGAGCAGATCATGATTGACGGTGGAGCGGTGCTCAAACGCTTCGCGGCTAGAGCGAAGGGGCGCGGCTCACGGATACTAAAGCGCACTAGCCATATCACCGTTGTCGTCGCAGAGAGTTAACTGAGGAACATATGGGACAAAAAACCAATCCAATCGGACTGCGTCTGGGAATCATTAAGAATTGGAATTCTCGGTGGTATGGTAAAGGCGACTTCCAAGAGAAGTTGTTGGAAGACATCAAGGTCCGTCAGTTTATTCGTGAACGACTTGCCGGCGGCGCTGTTTCTGACATTATCATTGAGCGCCCCGCGCGTAGCGCGCGTATTACTGTGCATACCGCGCGGCCCGGCATTGTTATCGGTAAAAAGGGCGAAGATATTGAAAAGCTTCGTCACGACGTACAGAAGCGCATGGGGGTTCCTGTCCATATTAATGTGGAAGAAATCCGTAAGCCCGAACTGGACGCGCAGTTAGTGGCCGAAAGTGTTGCGCAGCAGCTTGTCCGCCGCATTATGTTTCGCCGCGCGATGAAACGCGCAGTTACTAACGCCATGCGTTTTGGGGC
>NZ_JBYCKR010000003.1:0-2328 GCF_057473505.1 Acidithiobacillus sp. TH-A35
GGTCCCGAGGATGACACCCATGTCCCTGAAGAACTCGTCTATCCCGGCACGGTACCCGCCGCCGCTGAGTGGCACCAGATGCTGGTCCCCGCCAAGGCGCTGACTCCGGTTGCCGATCTGACCGTCGAAAGTGAACCGGTACAGGAGCGCTCTCGCGACGCCGGGCAATCGTCGGCGCCGGAGGTAGAAAGCTTACCCGCACAGGGGTCAATGCCTGAGACCGTTCAAGAGCCGGTAAACGAGGTCCTTCAGGAATCCATACCGGTGGCAGTGCAACAGGAGTCCGCCCAGGAGCCCGTACAGGGTGACTTACTGGCCGTGGAGGCGGTGGAACATCAGGAAGCGGTATCTGTTGCCGTCCCCGGTGAAGCCGAGCAGCAGTCTTTCCCGCTGGGCGACGGCTGAGAAACGGCTACTTAGCCGCTCAAACCGAATGAGCAGTAGTGCCTCATTCCCGCCGCCATGTGGTGCCGCCGGGGCCATCTTCGAGGATGACTCCAACGGCTGTTAATTCCTGCCGGATCCCGTCGGCGCCGACAAAATCGCGGGTCTGCCGCGCTGCGGCGCGCGCGGCAATACGCTCCTCAATCCAGCTCGCATCCGTCTCCTTGCCGCGGAGAAAATCCTCTGCATCTTGTCCCAGCAAGCCCAGCACACCCGCCAGTTCACGTAGCAAAGTGGCGAGCGGCGCGGCTACTTCGCTGCCTTCATCCCGCAGGCGATTAATCTCGCGAGCCAGATCAAACAGCACGGCAAGGGCTGCTGGCGTATGAAAGTCGTCACTCATGGCGGCATGGAAACGCTCCCGCCACTCGCTACCCAGCTCCGCCACGATTTTGCGCCTGGGCATCCCGCGCAGGGTGGTGTAGAGCCGGGTGAGGCCCGCCTTGGCTTGCTCCAGCGCCTCTTCCGCATAGTTCAGCGGACTGCGGTAATGGCTGGACAGGATGAAAAAGCGCAGCACCTCGCCCGAATAACGGGGTAAGAGTTCCCGCACTGTGAAGAAATTATTCAGCGATTTGGACATTTTCTCGTCGTTGATGCGGACAAAGCCGTTGTGCATCCAGTAATGGGCAAAAGCGCAGCCCGCGCCCTGTGACTGAGCGATTTCATTCTCATGATGCGGGAACTGCAGATCCGCACCACCACCATGAATATCAAAGGCACAGCCCAGGGCATCGGCGGACATGGCGGAACATTCGATATGCCAACCGGGCCGTCCTTCTCCCCAGGGGGAAGCCCAGGACGGCTCGCCGGGCTTGACCGCCTTCCACAGGGCAAAGTCCAGAGGATCACGCTTGTCTTCGCCAATATCCACCCGCGCGCCCGACGTTAACTCGTCAATGGATTTCCCGGACAGGCGCCCGTATTCCGGGAAGCTGCGCACCGCGTAGTACACATCGCCATTGGCCGCCGCATAGGCATGCCCTCTGTTGATGAGTTCGCCGATCAGGGTTTGCATGGCGCCCACATGCTCCGTCGCCCGCGGTTCCAGATCAGGGCGCTGGCAGAGCAACGCCGCCTCATCTTCGTGCATGGCGTCGATGAAGCGTGCCGTGAGAGACTGGATCGACTCGCCACACTCCAACGCCCGACGAATGATTTTATCGTCGATATCGGTGATATTGCGGACGTAAGTCACCTCGTAGTCACGCTCACGCAGATAGCGCACCACCGTATCAAAGGTGACCATGACCCGGGCATGGCCGAGATGACAGAAGTCATATACGGTCATCCCGCAGACGTAGAGCCCCACATGATTGGGGCGCAGCACCTCCAGCGGCGTTTTACTGCGGCGTAGGGTGTCAAAGAGGGTCAGTACCGGCAGGGTGGTCATATTTTCAGCCTCGACAAACGTTCAGGAGCGTTGGGCAGCGGCATGAAGACGCGTTAACGCGCGCTCTTCACCGATGAGAGGGAGGAGCGCCGCCAGTTCCGGTCCGTGGGTGAGCCCGGTAAGCGCGGCGCGCAGGGGCATGAACAGCGCCTTACCGCGCTGCCCGCTTGCTTGCTGCAAGGTTTTGGTCCAGAGCCGGTAGTCGCCACCCGACGCCCGCAGCGTCGCCTGAGCGACGGACCAGAACTCAGGGCTGGCTCCGGTGATGGCCCCGGCGGCCTCGGCGTCGACCGTGGGGGAGGCAAAACAGCGCTCAGCCCAATCCAGTGCATCAGCGGGCAGCAGGATATTGGCACGCACCGCCGCCACAAAATGCATTTCCTGCCCTGTCGGCACTTTGTCCTGCAGATGGGGCGCCAACCAGTTCCAGGCGGCGGCATCGTCCAGCGACTGTACCGCTTCGTGCTGCCAATGCTGCAACTGCACCATAT
>NZ_JBYCKR010000004.1:0-3109 GCF_057473505.1 Acidithiobacillus sp. TH-A35
AGACTACAAGAGGCGGTGCTCGCAGAGCCTTGGATTTATCTGACCTGGCGTCCCGGCCCAGGGCGCTGGACTTATCTGCGCCTGCATCGGGAACAGCTCAATCTGGAGACACTCACGCCGGGTGATTATCTGGCCTTTAAAGAAAGACAGGTGCTCCCCGCAAATGATCAGGAGCCAGTACTTACCGTGGATTTTGAAGATTTCCGCGCAGTCTCCTATCGCCTGCACGATGAGGCCACCATCGGACAGGGGCTCATGTATATGAACCGCCGCCTGGCCGGGCAACTATTCGGCGACATCAAGGCGGGACGCCAGAGCATTCTCGACTTTTTGGCGGTGCATAAACTCAACGGGCAGTCGCTGATGGTGCACGATCAGCCTCCGGATTTTGAAGCACTACGCCGGACCGTGCAGTATCTGGCGACGCTCCCCAAGACCCAACCGTGGACGGAGTTTGCCGTGGAGATGACCCATCGCGGCTTCGCCCCAGGCTGGGGAGACACTGCCGGGCGGGTGCGCGAGACCATGCGTTTGCTAATGGACCTGCTGGACGCCCCCTCGGCAGAGAGTCTGCAGGCATTCATCGACCGCATCCCCATGATCTCCAAAATACTGATCGTGTCCATTCATGGCTGGTTCGCGCAGGACAAGGTGCTCGGACGTCCGGATACCGGCGGGCAGGTCGTCTACATTCTCGATCAGGCGCGGGCACTGGAACAGGAAATGCGCCAGCGCCTGGCCCGTCAGGGGGTGGATATTGTACCCCGTATTCTGATCGCCACCCGCCTGATTCCCAATGCCGATGGCACCACCTGCGACCAGCGTCTGGAGCCCGTCCAGGGCGCCGACAACGTGCAGATTCTCCGCGTGCCGTTCCGGCATTCCAATGGCGAAATATTGCCGCAGTGGATCTCGCGCTTCAATGTCTGGCCCTGGCTGGAACGCTATGCCGATGACCTCGAACGGGAAACCCTGGCGGAATTTGGCCGTCGTCCTGACCTGATTATCGGCAATTATTCCGATGGTAATCTGGTGGCCACCATCCTCAGTGCGCGGCTGAATGTCACCCAATGCAACATTGCTCACGCGTTGGAGAAGAGCAAATATCTCTATAGCGACCTCTACTGGCGCGATCACGATGCCAGCCATCATTTCGCCTGCCAGTATACCGCGGACCTCATCGCCATGAACTCCGCCGATATTATCGTCACCAGCACCTATCAGGAAATCGCCGGAAATGACCGCGAAGTGGGCCAGTACGAAGGGCATCAGAATTACAGCCTCCCCGGACTGTATCGGGTGGAAAACGGGATTGACGTCTTCGATACCAAATTTAATATCGTCTCTCCGGGGGCTGACGCCCACTATTATTTTCCTTATTCCGCCAGCGCAGCACGTTTGCGTTTTCTACACGACGATATTGATGCGTTGCTCTTTGGCGAGGCGCCCGCCGCGGACCGGCGCGGCGTACTAAAGGATCGGGATAAACCCATCATTTTCAGTATGGCGCGCATGGATCACATCAAAAATCTCAGCGGACTGGCTGAGCTTTTTGGCGCATCGGAGCGCCTGCGCAAACTGGCCAACCTGGTTATCGTCGGCGGCCATGTCGACCCGCAGGATTCTCAGGACGAGGAGGAGCGGGCGCAAATCCAGCGGATGCACGATATTATGGATGCGCATCAACTCGACGGGCAGATGCGCTGGATAGGCACTTTACTCGACAAAAATGTGGCGGGGGAACTCTACCGGGTTATTGGCGATACCCATGGATGCTTCGTCCAGCCCGCGCTCTTTGAAGCCTTCGGGCTGACGGTGATCGAAGCCATGAGCTCGGGTCTGCCGGTTTTTGCCACCCGCTTCGGCGGCCCGCTGGAAATCATCGAAGATGGTATTTCCGGCTTTCATATCGACCCCAATAACCAGCAGGAGACGGCAGAAAAGCTGGCGGACTTCCTGGAAGCGGCTGCCGCCGATATCCGTGTCTGGGAGACCATTTCCGACGGCGCATTAGCGCGGGTCAGCGCGCACTATACCTGGGGCAATTACGCCACGCAGATGATGACTCTGGCCCGGATTTTCGGCTTCTGGCGCTTCATGCTCAAAACCGATCATCACGCCGCCCGCCGCTATTTGCAGATGTTTCAGCACTTGCAGTGGCGGCCTCTGGCCCATGCGGTGCTGTTGGGGGAGTCATGAGGGACAGCCGGGCCTCTGCGCCAAACGCGTGTCCAAAGGATAACGATAGGTGGCAGAAATAGCGCAGCGCGTCGCCGCCGGATGCCGAGGGTTCAGAAGCACGTTCCAGGTCTCAGGCACCAGTACACTCGGCACGCGCAGCAGCGGTGCTGCCCCGTCGGCGAGCCAGCGGTCCCCATAGACCTGCGTGAGGCGCGGATGTTGACTCCAATCCTGCGGAAGATGCGTGATATCCGCACGGTCTAACGCGATATCTTCCGGCACGGAAATACGCAACCATTGGAACGCGTCCGGGAGGTCTTCCGTATCGACTTCGAGATGGACCAGCGTTTCCAGAAGTGCCGTGGACGGGTCCGGCGCGCAATAGACTACCGGACGGCCGCGACTGGACCAACGTCCGGAAGCGCGCATGCCACCCAGACCATCCAGCGTCGCATGATTACTGATCCGCCAGAGAACCACCGTCAGGCGGCCATCCCTTGATCGATACGGATCAGCCATTCTTCCACCAGACGGGCGCCCATTTCGGTTTCCAGCGCCGTGAGTGGCGTGCGGCCGCCCAGTCCGGTTTTCGGTTTGCGCAACCAGCGCAGGGCCTTTTCCGGGTCGCCGAAGGTCTGTCGCGCCTGCAGCAGACAGCGCAAGACGCGCAGGAACCGGTCGGACTCCTCCCGATTCAGGCGACCGGTACCCGCTTTGCGATGCGACATGGTCCGCGCCGGGATGACCAGTACCTGGATTTCGGTCTTCGTCAATCCGAGTTCTGTTAGCAGCGCCAACTGTGCAAGAGGAACCCCCGTTTCCGTCAGTTCAAGCAGGGCAGTGTCCTCTTCCGGGAGAAGCCCAAGCAGCCGCAGAATCCCTTGCGATGCGGGCGTTCCTGGTTCGATCAGTGCTATCGCCATAACGG
>NZ_JBYCKR010000005.1:0-10532 GCF_057473505.1 Acidithiobacillus sp. TH-A35
CCCACCTGGTGCAAGGTAATGACATCCAGATACCCCTCCACCAGCAAAACCCGCCCGGCACGACGCACGCCCTCCTTCGCCTGATGCAGACCATAAAGCACCCGGCCCTTGTGGTAGAGGGCACTTTCCGGCGAATTAAGATATTTGGGCTCGTGTCCATCAAGACTGCGCCCGCCCAGCCCCACCGCTTGTCCTCGCCCATCGCGGATCGGGAAAATCACCCGGCCGCGAAAACGATCATAGACCGAGCCGTCGTCGCGACTGCTGACCAGCCCCGCGCCCAGCAACTGCCGCCGCAATGATGCATCATTGCCGAGTTTTTGGCTCAGAAACTGGGCCGCTGGTGGTGCATAACCCAACTCAAAGCGCGCGATAGTGTCGACATCCAATCCTCTTCCACGCAGATATTCCTGGGCCGGTGGATATTCTGAGAACATGGACTGGTAAAGGGCGACGGCTTTTTCGAGGATGGCACGCAGCGGCCGCAGGTCTTCCTGGTCTCCAGTGGGACTATCTTCTGGCAGCGCAATGCCCGCTTCTTCGGCGAGTGTTTTCACTGCTTCAGGAAAAGATAGCCGATCATGGGCCATCAAAAATCCGATGGCATTCCCATGCGCGTGGCAGCCAAAACAGTAATATATCTGCTTATCCGCGCTGACAGAAAATGAGGGGCTTTTCTCCTGATGAAACGGACAGCAGGCCCAGAAATCCTTCCCCTTTTTCTTCAGCGGCACGCGACTGTCGATAAGGCGCACCAGATCGCTGTGCTCCAGTACGGCATCAATAAATGCGGGAGAGAAGTTGGCCATCCGTCAGCGTAACTCCAACTCGCTGACGCCGCCACCACCATGCTCTGGTCGCGCCATGCGCCATTGGCTGACCCTGGGGTCCTGCCCGGCAAACTCGCGCACCATTTCCGCAAGCACGCCATTACCCTTACCGTGCAGAATCTCGACCTGCTGGCGACCGGCGGCCACGGCACCATCCACATGACGGCACAAGGCCGCCAAAGCGTCTTCCCGAAGCTGTCCGCGCAAATCCAGGCGCCAGGGATGATCTTCCGGGGCTGCATACTGCGTGCTGCCTTTTTCTTTGGGAACTTGCAGCGCCGCATCCACAGCGAATTGTGCGGCAGGCACCCAAAGCTGTTTGCCCCGCAATTGAATCTGCACCCTTTGTTGGACCGGATCCACGCGCAACACTTGGGTCACTTGCCGGAGCGGCAAAAACAGGCCCTTAGCCCCCACGGCAGGCAGACTGTCCGCACGCTGCTCTTTCGATCGAAAAGGGGCTTCCAGACGCTGCAGGGCCGCCGATGCGGCCTGCGTATCCCGTCCTGACTTGAGCGCCGCGATGGTTTGCCGCACCTGCTGGCGCGCCGCCGTCAGAATATTTTCCCATTCTGCGCGCGCTACAGAAGCCGCTTTATCGCGCTCTTGTCGCGCCGCTTCCAGCTCGCGCTCCAGGCGCCGGGCAGACGTTGCGGCTTCATCGCGTGCCAACGCGGCCTCATCCAGGGCCTGCTGCGCGGCCCGTAACAGGCCCTCCCGCTGCGCTTCCCAACGCTCCCAGTCCTCACGGTCATCGGCATAGAGCGCCTCGGCGCGGGCCATCAGCGGCGCTGGCATCCCCACCCGCCGAGCGATGGCCAGACCATGACTGGCACCACCCACACCCCACTGCAGGCGATAGGTAGGTGCCAGACGCTCTGCATCGAAACCCATTCCCGCCAGCGCCACACCTTCATGGCTCAGGGCATAGCGTTTCATCACTTCCAGATGGCTGGTGAGCAGTGTGCAGGATTTGGCCGCCAGCAAGGCCTCTGCCACCGCCTGGGCCAGTGCGCCCCCCTCCCGTGGATCGGTGCCGTTGCCCAATTCATCAAGGAGCACGAGACTGTGGGCATCGGCATGCTCCAGCACTGCCCGCAGACGCTGCACCTGCGCCGAAAAGGTAGAAAGATCCGTGTGAATATCCTGGGCATCACCGATGACCGCAAAGCACTTCCGGAAATAACCCAGAGTGCCTTCCGCCGTCACCGGCAACCCCATATACGCCATCAGATGATTGAGCCCCACCGCTTTCAGGGTTGCCGTCTTACCACCGGTATTGGGGCCGGTAATCACCAGTTGGTGCGCGTCCGCCCCGAGATGTACCGCGTTACCCACGACCTGCCCCGGATGACGCAGGCAGAGTAGCGGATGGCGCAGGGCCTGCAGATCAAACGCCGCTGCAACGCCCACCTTGGGCAAAATCCCGCCATAGGCATCACCCAGTTCCAGCCCTGCCCGTACCGCGTCCAGGCGGCCCATATGCCGCAAGGCCGCGACGATGCCCGGCACCTCTTCCCCAACAGCCGCACTCAGGACGCTGAGAATACGTTCCTGCTCCTGAAGCTCAGCACGTCGGTCCTGAACCAACTGATTATTCAGATCGACAGCGGCCAGCGGCTCTACAAAAAGGGTTTCACCACTGGCCGAGCGGTCATGAATGATCGCCTTGATACGCCCCTTGTGGCTGGCTTTGAGGGGCAGCACGTAACGCGCATTGCGCTGCACGATGACCTGATCCTGCCAGTATTCCTGCCAGTCAGGATTCCGCAGAACGCTCTGCAAGAAACGCTGCAATTCGCCGCGACTGGTCCGCAGGCGCTGACGCAGGCGCGCGAGATCAGCGCTCGCCGTATCCAGGAGCTCGCCCTCCTCATCCAACGCCATGTTGAGGCTGCGCGACAAAGCCACCGGAGGATCAAGCTCAGCCGCCAGCCCGGTCAGCGCATCCACAGTCTGACGCAAAGCCGCGGCGTAGCCTTTCTGTGCCGTCAGCACGTTGAGCACCGCGCGCAAATCTCGCCCGCTGAGCGCAGCACCAGGGCGCCTCGCCAGATCCAGCAAGGTATTTACATCGGGGAGATCAGAAACAGGGAGAGGAAAACCGGCGGCAATACGCTGTGACAACCACTGCGACCAGTTCAGACGATCATGAATTTCCGCGAGTGTCACCCACGGTGCGGTCGCCGCAACATGTCTGCGGCCATAGATGTGGCCACAATGCTGTGACCACGCGCCCTGCACATCACCGGCATCCAGAGCCCGCCAGAAGCTGTGCTGCCAGGAGGCAACCCCGGCCGCAGCCACACCCCCGTCCATCAACTGCTAAGGCGGGCCTTCACTTTTTCCGCCACCACGGCCATGTCCGCACGTCCCTGCATCTGCGGGCGCAAGGCGGTAAGTACCTTACCCATATCTTTGGGACCGCTGGCCGCTACGGCCGTCATCGTCTCAGCAATCAGCCCATCAATCTCTGCAGGCGACAGGGCCGCCGGCAGATAGACCGCGAGAAAAACGATTTCTGACTCTTCCTTTTCCGCAAGATCCGGACGACCACCGGCAACAAATTGACTGGCAGAATCCTTGCGCTGCTTGATCAGCTTATCCACAATGCTCAACGCTTCAGTATCGTCAAGCTCGCGGCGCTCATCAATTTCGCGCTGCTTGATCGCCGCCAGGAGCATACGAATGGTCACCAGACGCTCGGCTTCCCGAGCGCGCATGGCCGACTTCATATCTTCCTGGATGCGCTCGCGGAGTGTCATCAGTAGAGCCGGACCAGACGCATGGACTGGCGACGCATACGCTTCAACGAACGCTTGCGGGCAGCAGCGGCCTTGCGCTTGCGCTCTTCCGTGGGCTTTTCATAGAACTCACGACGCCGCACTTCGGTAAGGACACCCGCCTTTTCACAGGAACGTTTAAAACGCCGCAGCGCAACTTCGAAGGGCTCATTTTCTTTGACACGAACAGTTGGCATAGAAGGATTCCGACCTCTTTGATAAGGGTAACGAGAAAGGGGCAGATTATAGGCAGATCAAGGGGCAGAGTCAAAAAACTTGACCACCAGCAAATATGGCTCAGCCAGGCGCCACCATTCTCCGTGAGGCCAGCAACATTGTTGCTAAAATCACCAAATACTCGCTGCAGACACTTGACAGGCCGATGAAAAAGAATCCTAATATACCAAAAGACGGGATCTCTTTTAAAATAGGATATTAGATTGCAATGGTAGGACGATTTGTGATCAGTGTAAGGGGCTGTGGTGCACACTGAAGCTAGAGAATTAGTGGGTTCGGATATCCCTGACATGGGTCCCGCCATTGATCCACCGCCTCTTAATGATTTTATAGACGACGAAAACAGTGGGCCGTTTCTCAACCAGAAACAGGAGCTGCACCTTATCCATCGCCTGCGCCAGGGTGACGAATGCGCCCGCGCCACCCTCATCTCCGCGCACATGCCCCTGGTGCGGGCAGTCGCCCGGGGATATCGCAATAAAGGGCTCAGCCAGGAAGACCTCCTCCAGGAAGGATACATGGGCCTGCTGCGTGCCGCCGACCGATTTCAGGAAGGGCTCGGTACGCGCTTTTCCAGCTACGCGACCTGGTGGATCCGCGAGGCCATGCAACGGGCGCTCATCCGCTCCCGCTTCATACGCCTGCCCGACTATCTTGCGAAGTCCCTGCACGCCTATGTGCAGCGCGGAGAGGAGGAAGACAGTGACGCAGATGTGCGCCGCGAGCAGCGCCGCGAGGCCCTCGGGGTACGCGAGAGCACCATGCGCGCCCTGGATTTCGCCGACATCCGTGTCTTCTCGCTCGACGAAGAAGTGTCTGACGGGCCAAACCGCATCGAACAGGTGGCCGGCGACATGGATGGTCCGGATAGCGAGTACGACCGCGACGCCATCTGCAAAGCACTACGCGAACATCTGACAGAACTCAACGAAAAACAACGGGAGGTCATGGTGTTTCGCTACGGCATGTATGGCGATGCACCCATGACCCTGGAAGCCGTCGCCGAGCGGATGGGTGTCAGTCGCGAGGCGGTGAGACAGTTGCAGGTGCGGGCACTAACCCGCCTGCGTCAGTCGTTGAGCGATAGTGGCTGGGGTGCCTGACGCTCCGCCAGTAGTTCCAGCAGCCTGCGTAAAGCCGTACCTCGGTGGCTGTGATTATTTTTTCCTTCCAGATTACACTGCGCTGCACTACATGCCCCGCCCGCGGGCCAAAATAACGGGTCGTAACCAAAGCCCCCGTCGCCGGCGGGATGCTCACCAATAGTCCCCCTCCAAAAACCCTGGGCCACCAGTGGCGAGGGGTCGGCAGCAGATTCCAGAAAGACCATGCAAGCCACATAATAAGCAGCACGGGCCTTTCCCCTCGCCTCAGCCAGCATCGTCAGCAGCCTGGCGTTGTTTGCGGCGTCACTGGCCTCTGGGCCGGCATAGCGCGCGGAGTAAAGGCCGGGCGCCCCCTGGAGATAGGGCACACAAAGCCCGGAATCTTCGGCGAGCGCCGCCATACCACTTTGCGAGGCGGCGTGGCGCGCCTTGAGCAACGCATTTTCAACAAAGGTAGTGCCCGTTTCCTCAATACTGGAGATGCCCTGCTCTTTTTGACTGACCACCGCGAAGCCATGGGCGGCAAGTATCGGTTGCAACTCCCGCAATTTGCCCGCATTGCCCGTGGCCAGCAGCAAGGGCGTCATGAACGGGCTTCCGGACACTCCTGATGCTGACGCGCCACCAACTCAGCGATTCCCTTGCGCGCCAGCCCCAGCATTTCGGCCATTTGTTCCGCACTGAATACTGCGCCCTCCGCGGTTCCCTGTACTTCTACAAACGCACCTGCACCGGTCATCACCACATTCATATCCACGTCGGCATTACTGTCTTCGGCATAGTCAAGATCCAACACCGCCTGTCCCTGGTATATGCCCACCGAAACAGCCGCCACCCAGTCCCGCAAGGGGTTATTCTGAACCCGCCCCGCCGCACGTAGATGCTGCAGCGCGTCGGCCACCGCCAGACAAGCGCCGGTAATACTCGCGGTGCGGGTCCCACCATCAGCCTGAAGCACATCACAATCCACCCAGATGGTGCGCTCGCCCAAGGCTTGTAAATCTACGGCAGCACGCAGACTACGGCCGATGAGGCGTTGAATTTCGTGGGTGCGTCCGCCGATGCGTCCCTTGGCAGATTCCCGTGCTACCCGCTCCCGGGTTGCGCGCGGCAACATACTATATTCTGCTGTCACCCACCCCTTGCCCGCGCCACGCAGGAAGGGCGGCACTTTTTCCTCGACGCTGGCGGTGCACAGCACTTTGGTATCGCCGCAGGCTATCAGCACCGAGCCCTCGGCATGTTTGGTAAAATTTCGGGTGACCTGTACCGGACGCAAGGCGTCAGCACTTCTTCCACTGGGACGTGTCATGGGAATACTCGTTGGAGGTAGTGGCGCATTGTACCGCGAGGAGACGGCAGGATTCAAAATGCGGCACGGTACTGTCCCTCACCCCTCTTCCACCCTTATAATGAAGGAAAATCTGCTTCCCAGAGGAACGAACCATGCCTGGCATTGCCCACATAGAAATCGCGCAATTTCTCAAACAGCATCATCTGGCTCAGTCTCTGACCATCAGCGAAATCCAAACTCTTGCAGAATATGTCACCCATGCCCAGTTTCACATGGACCAGGTGATTGCCGAATGGGGGACACTCGGAGAGGCCCTGTTCTTCTGCGTCAAGGGTGAAATGGCCATCGTTCATCACACCGCCGATGGCGACGAAGTGGAAGTGGTCCGGGTACGGGACGGCGAAATGGCCGGGGAGATGTCCTTTTTTGATCGTCAGCCACGTAGCGCCCGCATCCTCGCCAAAAGCGACGACACTCAGGTGCTGGTCCTCACCCGCGCCCGCTATCAGCGCCTGAAGGTGGAGAAACCCTATATCACCGTGAATATTCTGGAGCAGGCCATCATCAGCCTGGATCATCTGTTCCGTAATCTTTCGCAGGATTACACGGACTTCTCTACGTATATTTATGGCAAGGGCAAGCGTTAGGTTTTGTCGCTGATTCGGTTTACCCCTATGCACCACCGTGTTGGCCGAGCAAATCCGCAATGCGGCGCAAACGCTCTATAGGATCCTGGATAACCAGCAACTGCTGCTTTTCTTCCGGAGAAGCAGGCAGCGCCTGCGCCAGGATCATCCCGGCGCTGCTGGCATCTATCTCCGTGGCCGGTACCTTGCCAATCAAATCCTCGAGGATACGGCGCAAGACCTCGTTTTCCCGACGCATGGGCACGATGGGCTCCGCGACCCAGCAATGAATGGAAGCCACCGCCAACGGTCCATCATAACGCCAGTCCTGAATGGTGAAGCGTTCCTGCCCCTGCACCTGAATCTGGAGAACACCCGCCTCTCCACCCCAGTCCACAATGCGTGCCAAAGTACCCACCAACTCCGGCTCGGCATGACCATCGCCCCAGGAGTGGCTGAGGCAAATGCCAAAATCACGACCTTGCCGCAGTGAGGCGCTGATCATATCCAGATAACGTGGCTCAAAAATACGCAGCCCTAATAAAGCCTTGGGGAAAAGCACTGTTCGGAGTAAAAATAAGGGCGTCCAGTCTGTATCCGTCACCTGTCACTCCTTTCACGAGTACCCATGAACCCGACCCTAAAACCATCGTCGTCGTTTTCGCTCTATGTGCATCTGCCCTGGTGCAAGGTCAAGTGCCCCTATTGCGATTTCAATTCTCACGCCGCTGACAGCATCCCGGCAGAACGCTATCTGTCCGCACTACTTGCCGATCTGGATCGCGAGCTGCCACGCATCTGGGGACGTCGTGTGCAGACTATTTTTATCGGTGGTGGCACCCCCAGCCTCTTTCCGCCAGAAATCATCGACCGTCTGCTCTCCGAGATCCGCGCCCGCCTGCGGCCGCTGCCCGGCCTGGAGGTAACGCTGGAGGCCAATCCGGGGGCGATAGAAGCGGCCTCTTTTCGCGCCTTCCGGGAGGCAGGCGTTACCCGGCTTTCTTTGGGCATCCAATCTTTCAATGACGTCTTCCTGCAACGGCTCGGCCGCATTCACGATGCGGCGGCAGCCCACCGCGCGGTGGAACTCGCCATCGCCGCTGAATTCGAAAGCTATAATCTCGATCTCATTTTTGCCCTGCCGGGGCAGGATCTCGCGGCTGCACGATCAGACCTGCAAACCGCACTGGACTATGCACCCCCTCACCTGTCCCTCTACCAGCTCACCCTGGAGGAGGGGACCCCTTTTGCAAGCCATCCGCCAGCCAACCTGCCGGACAACGATCAGGCAGCCGACATGGAAAATGCCCTACGTCAGCAACTCCAGGAGGCCGGACTGCCGCGCTACGAGATATCCGCGCATGCCCTGCCCGGCCAACGCTGCCAGCACAATCGCAATTATTGGCTCTATGGCGACTATCTCGGCATCGGTGCCGGGGCGCACGGCAAGATCACCTTGCCCGAGGGCATCTGGCGCAGCCGCAAACCCAGCCGCCCGGAAAGTTATATGGCCGACGCGCTAAGTGATGCCGACGCCATTGGCGACTATAAACCCGTTTTGGTTGCCGACAGACCCTTCGAGTTCATGCTCAACGCCCTGCGCCTGACGAATGGCTTCCCCATGGGGTTATTTCCGGAACGTACCGGCCTGTCATGGCCGATGATTCAGCTACAAATTCGCCAGGCCGCGCGCGATGGCTTAGTCGAAATCAAAGGGGAAACCCTACGACCAACCGCCCTCGGACTCAATTTTTACAACGACCTCTGTGCGCGTTTTGTACCGTGACGGTGCGATCCGTTTTACTCTCGTCCCATCGCCTCAGTTTCGTGGCCGGTGATGGAGCCTTTGCTGAACAAGTACTCACGCAATTCCTTATCCAGACGCGGCATTTTGCGGCGCAGCCACTCCAGGACCATGGCAGCGTGCTCAATTTCTTCATCCCGGTTGTGTTCCAGGACTTGCTTGAGAGCAGGGTCCTTGCAGGCATCTGCACGCTGCTGGTACCAGTCGACCGCTTCAAACTCCTCCATCAGCGAGGAAATGGCCCGGTGGATGTCCACAGTTTCAGGGGACAAGGACTCGAGGGATTCATGCAAAGTTTCATGCGCCATAACCAGCTCCTTTGGGCAGACTAGTGAAACATCCCTCAAATCATAGTCCAAAGTCTGGACAAAACCAAAGCACTCCCAACTTTGGACTCGCTCGCATCCTGTCCAAAGCCGGGCTATGCTCGCGGACGGTGGCGGCGGAATGGATTCGCGCCGGGAGGGTGGAGGTGGATGGTTGTCGGATACACGATCCAGAGGCGCGCTTCGCCCTGTCCGGCCCAAAAATCTGTGTCGATGGTACCGAGGTCACCGCCAGTGCCCGCCAGGTTTTGCTGCTGCACAAACCGCGCGGCGTCATTACCAGCCGTCGGGATGAAAAGGGGCGTGCCACCGTGTACGACCTACTGCCCAAGAGTCCATGGCTGGCCCCCGTGGGACGTCTGGACCAGGCCAGCTCCGGCCTGCTGCTTTTCAGCAATGATCCGTACTGGGCGCAACAACTGCTGGATCCCGATCAGCATGTGGCCAAGACCTACCATGTGCAGATTCGCCCGCCCCTTTCTGCTAGCACCGTAGCCCAACTGGCGGCTGGCTCCGTGCTCGACGGCGAACATTGCCTGCCAATGCAGATCAGGGAGTTACGCTGCGGTGGCAAAACCCAGTGGCTGGAATTCATTTTGCAGGAAGGACGCAATCGCCAGATCCGGCGTCTACTTGCCGCTTGTGACAGGGAAGTGTTGCGACTGATTCGCGTAGCGGTGGGAAACCTGTCCCTCGGCGAACTGCGTCCCGGCGAATGGCGCTGGTTGCGCAGCAATGAGGAAGATCTGTTACGCCAGACACCCTCACCCCGGGACATTCCCTGCCTCCCGCCGGAACAACTCTGACCCTGTGGCACACGGGCCATCAATATATTAGTTATTTATTATATTGACATAACTATAAAATAAATGTATGTTAGCCATGTCTTATTTACTGATGAGGACAACAGCATGGAAATGAATATGGAACGGGAATTCGAGTTCGTCGGCCTGATTTATCAACTGGAAGAGGCAGGCTACTGCTTCGCGGATGTCACGGACGAGCAGCTTCAACAAGCATTTTCAGATAGCCAGGATCTGCGGGATCTGGCCGTGTTGCGCGCGGCCTGAACATCTGCTGCCTGATCAGCCGGCCTATGGCCGGCTTTTTTTGTAGCGGCAATGCGGTACCCCATTCAATGAAACCCCCGGACTTGCCAGACAAGGGTACCGACCTTATAGTGACCGAACGGTCGGTATCCGGATAGATGTATCTGCCGGTCCCTGCGTCAGTGTGCCTAAAGTGGATCGGTACTATCAGGATCGTCCGTCACAAAGAGGAGCCCATCCGTGGCGCAAGAGAGCCCGGCTTCACGTCTTACCATTACGGTCGCAGTCATGCTGGCGGTAGTCATGCAGGTACTCGACCTGACCATTGTCAACGTAGCGCTGACCTACATGCGCGGCTCTCTGCATGCCAACAGCGATCAGATCACCTGGGTGCTCACCAGCTACATGATCGCTAACGTCATCCTTCTGCCCCTCACCGGTCTGCTGGTGGAGCGCTATGGGCAGCGTACGGTGATG
>NZ_JBYCKR010000006.1:0-12484 GCF_057473505.1 Acidithiobacillus sp. TH-A35
TGCCGAAGCGCTGGATCACCCCCAGGGCCGTGATGCCCGTCCCGCCGATGCCCCCCGGCTGGATGCCCGTGCCGCCGATGCCACCGGGGTGGATGCCGAGTCCGCCAAGCCCGCCGCCCGCCGGGTCGGAAAAGGCCCCCGTCCCGGGCAGGGCCACCAGGGCCAGGACTAGACTCCACCGGCGCAGGGCCTTAGGCATGCGGCTCGTCCCCTGCTGCCCGTTCCTCTGTCGGTTCTGCTGCCGGTTCCGCCGCGGCGTCTTCTTCGTAGTAATAGACCCCCAGGCGCAGCCGCCGCTGCGGCCCTTCGGGCGACTCGGCTGCGTTCAGCCGCTGATGGGCCTCGCGCAACAAGCGCTCGCCCATCCGGTAGAGTTCCGGCCGCGCCTCCTCCAGCACCGCCGCCGGCAGCGCATCGAAATACAGCGCCCGTTCCAGAAAGGGTTCCCCCCCTTCCAGGTTGTGTACTGCGCTGCGCAAGTGATCGCTGACGTTCTCTCCTAAAAAAGCGACCTGGTCTTCGGGCAGATCGGAAATATACGCAGCGCGCAGCAGGTGCACCACGCCTTCTTGCTCCTGGGCCACCCCCACCCGGCCTAACTCGTCCAATATGGCCCGCGGGCGCATGTCGGCCTTGACCCGGCGCGCCAGCCCTTCAAAGCTCGGCGCCGCCACACTGCGCAGCGGCAACGGCCGGGGCTGCCCTGCGGGGTCTGTATACTCCACCATCGATATCCAGGCGGCCACCACCTGCGCCGCCATGTTGGCCCCATGCCGCAACATCGGTCGCTCCCCGTGCTTCTCCAGCAGCACCCGCAGCCGCTTGACCTCCTTGCGGTGGATCCCGGTCAGTAGGCTGATCCGGCTGTTGGTCAGCGGCCGCCCAGTGGCCTTCCCATAATGCCGGCTCGCCTCCGCTACGTACACCATCTTGAGCGCGTCCGTCAACGCCCCATAGGTCCACCCCTGCCCGATCAGATATCGGACCAAAGGGCGCAGGATCGCCAATACCGCTGTCTTCAATGCTTCGTTCATGGCATGCCCAGGTTCGCCTCGATCAGGTTCACGTTGAGTGTAGTGTGTAGTGGTATATATTCCCACTTAGGCGCAGATTGCTTGACGTGGTAAAATATCCCACTACGCTGATCATACGGTAGCGGAATGCCGATGTCGACCGGCCATCGGAAAGGAAGACGTCATGTACCAGACAACCTATATGCACAAATTCGATGACCGGGCGGCGCTTTGCCGGGGAGCGGTCCGTAGCCCGGACCGGAGAACGGCACGAGTGTCCGGCTTGAGTCTGGGTGGTTGTTGACAGTGGGAAAAGTTACCACTACCCTCTTTCGGGTGCCGCGATCTGTAGCATTTCCCAACAATGGAGAGAGTCAAGGAGGGTGTTATGACAACCACTTATGAACAACAGCGAGTTCTACACGACGAAGCTCCCCTTATGCTGGGAGCCTGGCAGTTTGCACCCGAGATGAAGCAGGTGAGGGATGTCGACGCTACTGTCGGCACTATTTGCGGCCATCACAGCCCGCACGCGGTGCGCATCTTTCTCGATGGCGCCTGGACGACGTTCTGTATGGATTGCTGGCGCAGGAATCGCCATTCCTACCGCCGTCCGGACAACTTATTGCCGCAGACCGAATCTTCCGCCGAACAAGTCTCACCAGTGACGATTCGGAAAACCTTCGGCAAGCCCTTTCTCCAATCTCTCCGTTCAGGAGGGCGGTGATGAAACCCCTCATACAGCGGGGAACGGAGCGATACCGCCGCCTGCCCCTTGCGCAGGCGGCGGATCCCATGCCCACCAGCCAGCGCTACGCGGGCCGGGGAATCCGGCAGAACCTGTTGTTTGCCGGTGATTCCCCGTCCTCCCCTGGCACTTTCGTAGCAACGGGGCAGCCGATACCCACAGTTGCCTTGCACCATTGGTCCGCCGCAAAGCATGGGCGATCGGCGCGACGAGTACTCCTCTATTCTCATGACACCTTCGGCCTTGGCCATTTACGGCGGAATCTGGCCATCGTCGAGCACCTTATGCAGCGTAAACCGCCTTTTTCCGGGATGCTGCTGACTGGGTCCCCCATGGCTGGTTCCTGGCCGATGCCGGCAGGCCTGGAAGTGCGGGCCCTCCCTCCCGTCATCAAGGTTGGCGCCGAGGAATATACGGCCAGAGATCTTTCCTCCAGCTTCGAGGTGGTCAAGGCGCTGCGTGAGGCGGCGATCCTGGACGCCATTGCCTCCTACCGGCCCGACTTCTTCCTGGTCGATCATGCCCCGGCGGGAATGAAAGGGGAGCTGTTGCCGGCGCTGCAGTTCATCCGGGAGGAGATGCCGGCGACCCGCACCGTGTTGGGGCTGAGAGATGTCATCGACAGCCCCGAGACCGTGCGCCAGGTTTGGCAGGCACAAGGCATCTACGAGTTGCTGGAGACGGAATATGACCAGATCCTGGTTTACGGCAGTCGCCACCTATTCGACGTGGTGAGTGCCTACAGCCTTTCACCGAAGGTGGCGGCCAAAGTGCGCTACTGCGGTTATGTCGCCCGCACGGGCCTGCACGGCGTTCCGGACGTGCTGGTGGCGCCGTCGGGTTTACCGGTGGTTCTCGTTACCGTCGGCGGCGGCGGCGATGGATATGCCTTGATTGATGCCTATCTTGAGGCCTTGCGCCGGATTCCACAGAACACGGTGCACAGCATCGTCGTTCCCGGGCCGCTCATGCCGCCGGACCAGTATCAGACGCTGGCCAGGATTGCTGCTCAGCGCCCGGACATCCAGATTATCCCCTATACCACCGAACTCGTGGGCTTGCTGCACATTGCCGATCTGGTAGTGGCGATGGGGGGGTACAACACCACCGCAGAGATTCTCGCCGCCAGGAAGTCGGCCATCCTGGTGCCACGCTCGATACCGCGCATGGAGCAATGGCTCCGCGCAACGACGTTGAGCCAGCTCGGGCTCGTGTGGATGATACAACCCGAGGAAGACCTGGTCGACCGACTGGTGGAGCTGGTGCCGGCCGCCGTTGCCGGCGACCGTCCGCCGGGAAAGCAATGGGATACCGTGGACCTGGGGGGCGTTCATCGCGTTGCCGAGGTACTGGAAGAGATGCTCCGTCCTGGAACGAGCGCGGGGGTATCCCTATGACGGCGACAACCCCGACGGTAGGTTATGTACTGAAGCGCTATCCGCGCCTTTCGGAGACTTTCATCCTCAACGAAATGCGCGCACTGGAGCGTTTGGATACTCCCCTGCATATTTTCTCGCTCCTGCGGCCCGAGGACGCCCCCCGGCATCCCACGGTTTCGGAGGTCCGGGCGACCGTGACCTATCTTCCCCTCACCTGGCCCCGGATCATTTTTGCGCTAGCCAGGGGGCACGCCGTCGTGGCGGCCCGGGCGCCGCTGCGCTATCTGCACGCCACCGGGCTCGCGTTGTGGTGGTCCATCCGCACCCGCCGGCCACTGAGCGTCGGGAAACAGTTCATGCGTTCCGGTTATGTGGCGCATGGTTGTCTGCAGAACAACATTCAACACCTCCACGCTCACTTCGCCAATGCACCCGCTACTGTCGCCCGCCTGGCCGGGGTCATGTGCAATATTCCCTACAGCTTCACAACGCACGCCAAGGATCTCTACCTGACTCCCCAGGAGGCCATGCGCCGACGGATTGAGTCGGCGCATTTCGTCCTCACCTGCACCCGCTACAATGTCGAATACCTGCGCGGTTTTCTGCCGCGCCAGGACTGGGACAAAATCCATCTCGTCTACCACGGTATCGATCTCGCGGCCTTTCCTCAGGGCGATTCTTTTGCGGATTTTCCGCTGGCGGAAAATGCCGATCTGCCCTTGATCCTTTCGGTGGGCCGCCTCGTCCCTAAAAAAGGGATGCGGGACCTGGTTACCGCTTGCCACCTGCTGCACAGCCGGGGGATCGCCTTTCGTTGCGTCATCGTCGGTGAAGGCCCGTTGCGCCAGGAACTGGAGACCCACATCGCCGAGCTGGGCCTGACGGCTATGGTAACCCTGCCGGGCGCCATGGCTCATGACCGCCTCCTGGCATTTTACGGACAAGCAACCGTTTTCGCTCTCGCCCCCCATGTAACGGAGGACGGAGACCGGGACGGCATCCCCAACGTCCTGGCCGAAGCCATGGCGGCTGGCACGCCCGTGGTCTCAACCTCGGTTTCGGGTATCCCCGAATTGATCGAGGACGGCCGTACCGGGCTGCTGGTACCGCCGCGGGACCCGGTAGTGTTGGCCGACACCCTGGAACGGGTGCTTGCCGACGCGCCGCTGCGGCGCCGCCTCGCGGCGGCGAGCCGGGGCAAGATAGAGGAGCGCTTCGAATGCTGGGAGACCGCCAAGGCCCTGCGCACCCTTTTCGTGCAGAGTGTGCAGCCATGAATATCGTATACCTGTGCGCGGATCGCGGTATCCCCGTCCTCGGGGACAAAGGGGCATCGGTGCATGTGCGGGAATTCACCACTGCGCTCGCACGCGCCGGGCACGAGGTCACGCTACTCTGCGCCAGGCAGGGGAAGGGGAATCCTTACCCACCGGCGCGGCTGATCGAGTTGCCGCCCGACGCCGATCCCACAGAGATCCGTAGCGAGGGGGAACGGCTGGGAATCGGGCAGGATGAATATGACCAGACTGTGCGCCGGGAGATCGACAAGCTGATTTGCGACCGCCGGCTCGCGGCGCGCGCCCTGGATGCCCTGGATACGGCAGGTGTGCGGCCGGACGCGCTCTATGAGCGTTATGCGCTCTTTCATCGCTCCGGCGGCGACCTCGCCAGCGCTTTGAAGGTGCCTTACGTGCTGGAAGTGAATGCGCCCCTGGTCTACGAACAGGAGCATTTCCGGGGATTACGGCTGAAGGCCATGGCGGAAGAGGCGGAAGTCGCGGCCTTCCAGCGGGCCGACCATATCGTGGCCGTGTCAGAAGCCGTTCGTGAGCACGTGCTCTCCCGGCAGGTGCCGGCGAATCGTGTAACCGTGCTACCCAACGGGGTGGATATCAGCCGTTTCCACCCGCAAGTGGATGGACAGGGGATTCGCACACGCCTCGGGCTCGATGGGCGACCGGTCATCGGCTTCGTTGGCAGCCTGAAGCCCTGGCATGGCCTGGATTTTCTGCTCGACGCTTTTATGCTGGTCAGCCGACAGTTGCCGGAGGCGGTGCTGTTGGTGGTGGGCGAAGGCCCCGGCAGCGCCGCCCTCCAGTGCCGTGCGACGGAAAATGGTCTCGGTGGCAAGGTCATCATGACCGGGCGCGTACCCCACGAAGATATCCCCGGCTACCTTGCCGCCATGGACCTTACGGTAGCGCCCTACCTCCCCCAGGACGGGTTCTATTTCTCGCCCCTCAAAGTGGTGGAATCGCTGGCGGTCGGACGGCCCGTGGTGGCGCCCCGAATCGGCCAGCTACCCAGCCTGATCGAGGATGGCGTGACCGGTCTGCTCTTCCCGCCGGGGGACCTTGCGGCCTGTGTCGGCTGCATCCTCACCATGCTGAACGGGCCGTCGCAGCGGCAGGCCATGGGGCACTGTGCCGGCGAGGCGGCAGGGGGGATCTTCGGCTGGGACAGAACCGCCCGGCAGGTGACGGATATCATCGCCGCCCTGCGATCCGGGCCGATGTGATGGGTGCGGCGATGGACCAGAGGCAACCCCCCTTCTCCCTTTGGGACCTGCGCCGGTTCCTGCATCCGCACTGGGCGGCGCTGTCCGGCGCCGCTCTGGCGATGACGGCGCGGGCCATGGTGTTGCTGGTCATTCCCTGGCCCTTGAAGTTCGTCATCGACAGTGTGATTTCTCAGAAACCTCTGCCTGTCTGGCTTGCCGGGTTCCTGCCGGATCCCCTCGGCCAGCGCGTGGCGCTGCTGGATGTCCTAGGGATTGTCATGCTCCTGTTCGCCGTGGCCGACGCTGCGCTGGCCTACGCCGGGGGCCGCCTGCTGTTGCGTGTGGGTCAACGCGCCGTTTTCGACATCCGGCGCACCCTCTTCGCCCATCTGCAGCGGCTTTCGCTGGCATTTCACCGTCGTCAGAAGAGCGGGGATCTCATGGCTCGGCTCGGTGGCGATATTCAGACCCTTCAGGACTTTGTCGTGTCGGTGGGAACGGGGCTCTTTGCCCACCTGCTCACCATCGTCGGCATGGCCGGGATCATGCTCGCCATTGACTGGCGCTACGCCCTGGTGGTGATAGCATCTGTCCCCCTGCTGCTGGTGATTACCCAGCGTCACACCCGGCGCCTCAAGCAGGCGTTCCGCCTGGCGCGGCGGAAAGAAGGCGAATTGTGGAGCATGGCGCAGGAAAGCATCGCCGGCATCCCTGTCGTCCAGGCGTATGGCCGGGAATCCTTTGAGGAAAACCGCTTTCGCGAACGCGCCGAACAGAGCCTGGATGCGGCACTGGAAGCCAACGAACTGCAAATGCGTTTTACCCCCCTGGTGGGCGGCCTGGTGGCCGCAGCCGTGGGGATAGCTGTCTGGTACGGTGCCTCCCAGGTGCTGGCCGGGCGCATCACGACGGGCGAATTGCTGGTTTTTCTCGCCTACCTGCGCGGCATGGCGGCGCCTCTGCGCCAGTTCGCCAAGATGGCCGGGACCGTCAGCAAGGCGACGGTGGCGGCCGAACGCCTCGGGGATATATTCGCCGAAGAACCCGATATCCGGGATGCCCCGAACGCCGTGCCTCTGCCATCCTGTACCGGTGCGCTGGAATTTCGCTCCGTTTCCTTCGGTTACCAGACCGGTGAACTGGTGCTGCAGGATATCTCCTTCCGTGTGGATTCCGGCCGGACGGTGGCCCTGGTGGGCACTACGGGCGCCGGCAAAAGCACGCTGGTGAGCCTCATTCCCCGCTTCCACGATCCCGTAGAAGGGCGGGTCCTGCTGGACGGGCGCGATCTGCGCGACCTGAAAGTCGCCTCTGTCCGCGACCAGATAGCCCTGGTCCTGCAGGAACCGCTCCTCTTCCACGGCACCATCTGGGAGAACATCGCCTACGGTCGCGCTGGTGCGGGGCGCGAAGAGGCCGTTGCCGCAGCGCTGGCGGTTGGCCTCCATGACCTCATCGGGGGCCTGCGCGACGGCTACGACACCCTGGTCGGAGAGCGGGGGGCATCGCTGTCCGGCGGGCAGCGGCAATGTGTCTCCATTGCCCGGGCCATGTTGCGGGATGCGCCTATCGTCATCCTCGACGAGCCTACCAGCGGGCTGGATACCTTCTCCGAGCGTCGCGTGCTGGAGGCATTGAATCGCCTCACCAGTGGCCGCACCACCCTGGTCATCGCCCACCGTCTGGCGACTATCGCCGCCGCCGACCGGATACTGGTTCTCGAACACGGCTGCATCATTCAGGACGGAACCCATGAGCAGCTTCTCGCGCAAGGGGGCCAATATGCCCGACTCTGGCAGCAGGGTTACTACAAATCATCCATGAGTATCACGCAGGAGGCAGTATGAAGCACATCGTAGTCATTGGTGTCGGGTATGTAGGGTTGACGACCGCAGCCTGCTTGGCCGAGTTAGGGCACCACGTCACGGGAGTGGACATGGACGAAGGGAAGATCGTCCTGCTGCGTCAGGGCCAGATCCCCTTCATTGAACCAGAGCTTCCCGAACTGGTGGAACGGAACGTCCGGGCCGGCCGCCTCAATTTCACTACCTCTTGCCAGAAAGCCATGCAGCATGCAGATATGGCCTTCATCTGCGTCGGCACGCCGCCGACTCCCAGCGGACATGCCGACATGAGCCAGGTGGAAGAGGCCGCCCGGCAGGTCGCCCTCGCGGCGACGCAGCCCCTCATCGTCGTCCTCAAGAGCACCACCCCTCCCGGCGGGAACGCTGAGCGCGTGGCCGCCATCCTGGCAAGCCATCTGTCGCCGGGGATCAATGCCCCGCTGGTCGTCAATCCCGAATTTCTTCGCGAAGGGTCGGCGGTATATGACACCTTCCACCCGGATCGCGCCGTGATCGGTGCCTGGGACAGTGCTGCGGCGGAAGAGGTGGCGGCGTTGTATGCCCCCTTGCGCTGCCCGGTCCTGTTGACGGACCCGGCCAGCGCCCAACTCACCAAATACGCCTCCAACGCCTTCCTCGCCACCAAAATCTCTTTTATCAACGAGATATCCCGTATTGCCGAGCGGGTAGGGGCCAATATCCATGCCATTGCCCAAGGCATGGGGTTCGACGAGCGCATTGGCGCCGAATTCCTGGAGTCCGGCCTTGGCTACGGAGGCTCCTGCTTCCCCAAGGACGTCCTGGCCCTCTCCGCCATTGCGGAACAGCAGGGGTATTATTCGCAATTTCTGCATGCGGTCACGGACATCAACGCCGGCCAGTGCAGTCTCGCCGTCGAAAAACTTGGCGACGCCTTGGGGGGCTTCCACGGCAAGGCGGTATGCGTTCTCGGGCTGGCTTTCAAACCACAGACCGACGACGTGCGCGAGTCACCTGCCTTGTCCGTGATTTCCATGCTTTGCCAGCAGGGCGCTGTTGTCCAGGCCTATGACCCGGCCGCTATATCTACCGCGCAAAAAGTGTTGCCGCCTCATGCTGCCCTGGAATATTGTGCCGATGCCTATGCTGCGGCACGGGGTTGTCATGCCGTCCTGATCGCCACTAACTGGCCGGAGTTTCGCAGCCTCGACTGGTCGCACGTCCACTCTTCAATGGCAGGTAAGGCGGTCATGGACGGTCGTGGGCTGCTTTCGCCGGACGAGATGCGCGGCATGGGGTTCGAATATCTGGCCTTCGCCAACTAGGCACACACCGGCGTTATCATTTACACAGGAGAGGCTCAACCCATGCATATCCGCCGCAGGAAGCCCCTGGCCCTGGTCATGCTGGTTGTCTGTTACGCGGGATGGGGCCAGTCCGCGTATGCCCAGCCGTGGATTCCCCCCGCAGGGTCCGGGAAAATCAAGGCCACGGTGAGATTTTATCACTCCGACAGCCTCTTCCCGCAGACTTCATTCAGCACCACCACCACCCCGACCCATTCAAAGCTTTCGGAGACGCAATTCCGTATCGACGGCGAGCAAGGGATCGGGCAGGGCTGGGCGCTGGTTTACCAACTGCGCGCCGCCCTGCTCACCAAATCCAAACCGAAGGCGTCCTATTCCGCAGGGGGGTTGCAGGATCAACAGATCGGCCTCTCCTACGGATTGCGACAGCGTGCGCACTTCGCCGACGCAATTACCGTCAACGTGATCATTCCCACCGGGCGGACATCGACCACCCCCCAACTCGGGACCGGCGCCCTGGCCGTCGAACCGGATTACGAAGTGGGAGTAGAGCATAATTTCGGGTCCCGGCTGGCGTACGCTGGCCTTTCAGTCGGCCCGCGCATCTACGTCAGGGATGGTGTGACGCAGGTGCGGGCCTCGGCGGTGGCGGGCGTCGGTCTCATCCGGCGCCTCACCGTCATCGGTACTCTTTTTTTTTCCAAAACGCTGGCCAGTAACGCGCTCGCTGTCAGTACAACCCCCAACGCCTCAGAATTCTACAATATATTGCGAGGTGGTGTCGGACTCGAATACGCCGTCACCAAAAACGTGCGGCCGCTCATCGCCTACCAGATGGATCTGGCGGGTCAGAGCATCCATGCCGGCAGCAGGCTGGTGGCCGGTGTTTCCTGGCGTTATTAAAAGCCCCGGTTATGGAGACCATCCTGTTTTTGTTGCGGCACGGTGAGACCGAATGGAATCGCAGCGGGCGTTATCAGGGCCGCAGCGACCCGGAAGTCACGCCCAACGGCGAGGCGCAGGCGCGAAGGGTTGCGGAACACCTCGCGCGCCTGAACCTTGCCGCCATTGTGGCCAGCCCGCTGAAGCGGGCCTATGCCACCGCGAGTATCGTCGCAGAACGCCTGGGTCTGCCCATCGCCACGGATGAGCGGCTGGTGGAGATGAGTTACGGCGACTGGGAAGGCTTGCAGCAAGCGGAGATCAAAACTCGGTGGCCCGAGTTGTTGCGCCGCTGGAAAAGGGCCCCTGACGAGGTGGCGCCTCCGGGTGGGGAGTCCCTTTCCGATCTTCAGCGCCGCGTACGCTCTTTCCTCCAGGACACCGCCGCAGGACCCGGACCGATCCTGGTCGTTACCCATACAGGGGTGATCAGGACCGCCGTCCTTGAAATCCGGGGCGAACCGCTTGCGAGATTCCGCCAAGTGCAAATCGCGAACGGCTCCCTTACTACTATCCATTGGCAGGACGGCCGCCTCAGCCTCGCCGACGGTCCGTGGGTCGGCGAAGATAGTATTTTATTCAAGAATCTGCACGGATCTCCAGGAACCAGTTAAAAGACGACCTGAGCGCCTAGGCCAACACCGTAATTCGCGCTGCCATTAGACAATCCTTTGTCTCCATAGAGCTGAATACCACTACCGGCGCGCGTGACATTGTAGTTCCAGGCAAAAACAATGTCTGCCGGACCCGCATAACCCGGCTGCTCGGATTCGGAACCAGAAAACATCGCTGTAAGGATGTTGCGTGGCGTGGCAACAAAGCTGGAACCTATGTCATAGGTCCAGATATTGTGCAGATTGCCGCCAACGGGATTGCCCACGAAACGGTAGCCCAGATGGGCGAATGGAAAGATGCGGGTGCCAATGGTCTGGCCCAGACCCATGCCGATCTCGTAATCGTTGCGCCCGGTGCCCAATCCATTGGCGGCGGAGGCTGTACTAAGCTTGACCTTGGCATAGGGCACCACGGCGGGCAAAAGACCGGTTCTCTGGTAAACCGTGTAGTGTGCGGATAACCAGATGTCACCCAGACCGCTCGCGTTATTCCGGGTTTGTGTCGTGCCAGAGCGGTGGACAACACCCCCACCCGTAAGCCGTGCCCCCTGGGGCAACCCGGAAACGGAGATGTAGGGAACCATCAACTTGAGACGCAGGTCCCGATTTCGAAACTGGAAATAGGTGGCATCGTAAAAAATGTTGATATGGCTGCCTGTTCCGTAATTCCCCTGGTAGTACGATGGCACATTGCCCACAGTGAAACGGGGAGCCGCATGCGCAACTGATACTACTGCCCACGAGGACAGAATGCCTATTCCTACCAATGATCGAAACCGCATGCAATCCTCCCATTCCTCTGTAATTGGGTGCGAATGAATCATCTGGAAATCAACTTTTGAATGTGCGGGAATTATGCCCACAAGTTTGGCAAGGAACAAGAATTGGCATTGTGGGATGCCGAGGGCGCGCCGTGACAAAGCCAGCAAGCCAGAAATAGTTGGTTCCTATTCCGGCAGCAGGATGACCAGCTTGAGATCGGTGCTGGTCGCTGGCAATAACGTGCTCTGCTCATAGACCACCTGCCCGTGCTGTGGGTGCTGAAAAACCCGCCTGCCACCCTCCCGTTCGACGACATCCTGTGCAGCCCAGAGCTGAGCAAAAATCGGACTGTTTTGCTGAAGATGCTCGATTTGGCGGGCCATTTGCGGATCGTCCAGGTGCTTGCCCACATCCGCACGAAATTCCGCGATGACCCGCCGGGTACGGCCTTCCCAGTCGGCGACAAAACTGCGCGCCGAGGGATTCAGCAGGAGGAATTCCAGCAGATTAGGGGGCGGGCTGCCCGGTGTCGGGGGTTGGTCCATCCAGCCGACAAAATGCGCCGCCGCGGCCGTGTTCCAGGCGATTGCATTCCAATAGCGATCCAGTACATAGGCGGGTGTGTCCAGGGCGTGCACAATCCGCAGTACCGAATGCGGGGGCTGGGTATGGGCTTTGTCGGCAGTGGGATCAGCACGGCCGGCCAGATCGAACAGGTAGGCGCGTTCAGCTTCGGAGAGTTGCAGTGTTTGACTCAGACGGTCCAGTACGGCAGTGGAGGGCTGTACGGGGCGGCCCTGCTCTATCCAGGTAATCCAGGTGCTGCTGATTCCACAGAGGAGGGCCAACTCCTCACGACGCAGACCCTGGGTGCGTCGTCGTCCTTGTATGCTGAGGCCCGCCTGCTGCGGGGTGACTTTTTCGCGGTGACGGCGGATGAAATCGCCGAGAAGGGATGCGTTGCCGGTCATGGGTAGACAGTCAGCAAATGCCCAGCGCTTATTCGATCATCGGTCATGACTTCTCCGCCGTGCTTCAGCGGATCAAAGCGATCCAGGTGTTCGCTGCGCGTCAGGTGGTCTGCGGGAACCGGCGCGACGATGGCCCGGCCCGCCTCGACCCGCAGCGTCACCTCCTGACCCGCATGCAGGTTAGTTTTGAGGGTAATGGCGGGAGGCGGTCTGGTTTCCATGTTTTTTCTCCGGGATGCAATACAAGTCCTCATGGTAAAATGTATACTAGTATAAATTGTCATATTGTACCAGTTTAATAAGGCGTATACGATGCATGCACATCGTTAAAAAGGACAGCGTAAGGATTGATCATGGACCAGCAAAAGTTAGTAGATGTACAGTTTGGCGTCGCCGCAATGGATTATCTGCAGAGTCCTACTCAT
>NZ_JBYCKR010000007.1:0-13919 GCF_057473505.1 Acidithiobacillus sp. TH-A35
CCATCACGGCCAGTCCGGCGACACTCAGCAATCCCAAGGCCACTCTGCTCCAAATCTTGCGAGCACCAGTCAGTAAGTATCGTGGATGTCGGTAGCGATAAGTTTGCCAGACCCCCCAGAGCAGGCCCAGCCATAATCCGGACAGCAACCAGGCCCCAAACACATCACTAGGCCAATGTACCCCCAGGATTAGGCGACTCCAGGAGATGGCTGCGACCAATACCGCGAGCAATGTCACCATCGCCAGACGCAGGCCGCGATGCCGTACCGCAGCAAGGATGTACAGGGCCAAAAGGCCATAGACCACCACACTGAGGCTCACGTGCCCGCTTGGGAACGCAGGCGACAGCATTTCTGCCGCGGTCGGAGGCCGGGCACGTGCCGTAGTCACTTTTACCAACTGAACGAGCACGGCGAATACTACCGCGCCTGAAACCAGCAGAATGCCATCGAAAAAACGCCATGCAGCGAAGCAGGCAGCCGCCATCACTGCTACCAGCCAAGGCAGAAAATCTGGGCCGCCAAGCCGGGTCACCCCGGCCCAGAACGGCTGCCAGACAGGGTCCCGGGACTGTAGAATCTCCGCCTCCCAACGGGCATCCAACAGTGCCCCCCGACGCAAGAGCACACCCGCCAGAAAATCACCAGCGTAAAGCCAGAGCAACGCTGCCACCCCCAAGCCGAGCAGCAATAAAGCCAACAGCTCCCAGCGTTGTGGTCCGCGCAAATTTCAAAACCCCGTATGAAAGCGTCGCCACAACAACAACGCGGCAATCAATACTGCAGCGATGCTCAGCACCAGCACCGCCGCCGCGCCATAGTCCTTCGCGCGCGCTACCAGGGGGTGATATTCCGGGTTTACCAAGTCAGCGAGAGATTCTACGGCGCTGTTGAGCAGCTCTGCCGCCAGCACTGCACCCATGAGCAAAATACCAACCCCCCACCAGATGAGCGATGCCTGAGTCCAGTACAGAAGAATCACGCCCACCACGACTGCCAACAACTCTGCCCGAAAACTGGCTTCCTCACGGGCAGCGACCCACAACCCATGCCCTGCAAAAAAGGCACGCCGCCAGAGTGCGCTGTTTTTTTTCACCAGCCCCCCTGTTCGCGCAGAGACAAGGGCTCGCCGTCGCCGACTATAAAGTGATCCAGCAAGCGCAGGTCAACCAGTTGCATGGCCTGATCCAGACGCCGGGTGAGGGAAAGATCTGCCGCACTGGGTTCCGCCACGCCGGAAGGATGGTTGTGCGCAACGATGAGGGCTGCCGCATTCAACTCCAGGGCGCGCTTCAGCACTTCGCGAATATGCACGGTAGCGCCGTCAATGGTCCCCAGGAACATCTCCTCAAAGCGCAGCACCCGATGGCGATTATCCAAAAAGATCACAGCAAAAACCTCACGGCAGCGGTCGCGCAAAGTGGCAGACAGATACTGTCGCACCCGCTGCGGCGAATCAAGGCTGTCTCCTCGCTGCCATTCCTCGGCGAGATGACGCTTACCCATTTCCAGCACCGCCTGCAAAAGCGCGTATTTGGCATCCCCGAGCCCTTTATGCACACAAAAATCATGATGAGACGCGGTAAGTAATGCCCGCAGGCTACCAAAATTCTGCAGTAAGTCCCTGGCCAGATCCACCGCACTTTTGCCCACCACGCCCACCCGCAGAAATATCGCCAGCAGCTCTGCATCCGACAGAGTCGCTGCCCCTTTTTGCAATAGTCTTTCCCGCGGACGCTCGTCCGCCGGCCAATCAGTGATGGCCATACGCTCCCTCCTTCCCTTACACTAGGAATGTGATGATGGAAAGCGTATTCAACACGACAGAGCCCCTCGCTGGCAAACGAATTCTTCTGGGTGTAGGTGGCAGCATCGCCGCCTACAAGAGCCCGGAGATCGTGCGCGCCCTGCGCCAGGCAGGAGTAGAACTGCGCGTGGTCATGACACGGGGCGCTGCACAGTTTGTAACGCCGCTGACTTTGCAAGCCGTGAGTGGGGAGCCCGTGCGTAGCGACCTCTTTGCCGCCGCCGAAGAGGCGGCCATGGACCACGTCCGCCTGGCACGCTGGGCCGACGCCCTCCTAATCGCACCCATCTCCGCCAATGGAATGGCCCGCCTCGCCCAAGGCTTGGCCGATGACCTGCTCAGTACCGTCGTTCTCGCCAACCGTGCGCCGCTCTTTCTCGCACCCGCGATGAACAGTGCCATGTGGGCACACCCTGCGACGCAGCGCAATGTCGCCCAGTTGCAGGCGGATGGCGCCCACTTTTTGGGTCCGGACAGCGGCAGTCTCGCCTGTGGTGAGGAAGGTACCGGACGACTGTTGGCACCAGAGCGCATGGTGGGTGAACTACGTCTCGCTCTGGCCGAGAAAACCCTGCGCGGGCAACGTGTCCTCATTACCGCCGGGCCAACTTGGGAGGCGATCGATCCCGCTCGCGGTCTGAGCAATCGCGCCAGTGGCCGCCAAGGTTTTGCCCTCGCCCAGGCCTGCGCGGAGGCGGGGGCGGAGGTGTTGCTGATTACCGGCACTACCCATGAACAAACGCCGCCGGGAGTAAGCCGCCAGGATGTTCTCTCTGCACAGGACATGCTCGCGGCCTGCCTGCAGGCACTGGACAAGCCCACGGATATCTTCATCGCCAATGCCGCCGTCGCCGACCACAGGCCGAGTCAGTTCAGCGCGCATAAACTAGGCAAAACGGATATCGCAAACCCTTTGCCTCTCAGCATTAATCCCGATATCGTCAGCATGGTCCATCAGGACCCTCGGCGACCACGCTATATTGTCGCTTTTGCCGCCGAGACCCACAACCACCTCGCCACTGCAAGCACCAAGGCGCAGCGCAAGGGGGCGGACATCATCGTAGTCAACGATATTACTTCCGCCGATATGGGGATGGGTGCTACCGACAATGCCTGCAGTATTTTGCAGGGCGAACGGGTACTGCACATCCCCCGTTGCAGCAAAATGGATCTCGCGCGCCATCTGGTGCGTCACCTCAGCACGTTTTTTCCACCTTCCGGTACGGAGTACGAAGACCTTACATGAACAATCTGCAAATTCGCATTCTTGATCCACGCATCGGCCAGCAATGGCCCCTCCCCCATTATGCCAGCGCCGACGCCGCAGGCATGGACCTGCGCGCCTGCCTGGACGCCCCGCTGCAACTGGCTCCCGGGCAGGCAGAACTCGTCTCCGCCGGGTTTGCCATGCATATCGGCGACCCGCAGGTTACGGCACTGTTGCTGCCGCGCTCGGGTCTCGGACATCGCGGCCTGGTACTGGGTAATCTGGTCGGTCTCATCGATGCGGATTATCAGGGACCACTAAAGATTTCTCTGTGGAATCGGGGCGCTGCAGAGATGGTCATTGAACCCGGTGAGCGCGTAGCGCAAATGGTGCTGGTGCCGATTATTCGCCCTGACATTACGCTGGTGGCCAGTTTTACCACTAGCGAACGGGGCGTCGCAGGCTTTGGCAGCACCGGACGTCAGTAGACGCCAATATGTCAGGACCCGCGATACCGCCCGGCTTCTCCGCGTATCCTGAAAATAGTGAATAAAAAACCGGCCTCGAGCATCAGGCCGGTTTTTTTCAGAACAATCTCTGACTATTCAGCAGTGGCCGCTTGCCGATCTACAAGCTCAACAATAGCCAACGGCGCATTGTCACCAGCCCGAAAGCCGTACTTAACAATACGCAGATAACCGCCTGGACGCGCCAGATAGTGTGGACCGAGATCATCAAACAACTTGACCACAGCCTGGCGATCACGCAAACGCGAAAACGCCAACCGCCGCTTGGCCACTGTCGCATCCTTCGCCAGCGTGATCATCGGCTCCGCAAAACGCCGCAGCTCTTTCGCCTTGGGTAACGTGGTAACGATTCGCTCATGATGAAACAAGGACACCATCATATTGGCAAACATCGCCTGCCGATGACTACTATTACGATTTAACTGTTTACCACTTTTGCGATGACGCATAACCCCATTCCCTCTACAAAATTTCTAACGTTAACTGCTGATCGAATCCGCATCGGCAGCTCGCCCAGGCACCGGTGGCAAATTTTCCGGTGGCCAATTGTCGAGTCGCATCCCCAACGTAAGGCCATGCGCCACTAAAACTTCCTTTATCTCGTTGAGAGACTTGCGTCCGAGATTAGGCGCTTTCAGAAGCTCCTGCTCCGACTTCTGAACCAAATCTCCGATGTAAAAAATATCCTCGGCTTTCAAACAGTTCGCCGATCGTACCGTAAGCTCCAGGTCATCGACCGGGCGGACCAACAATGGCGTAAGGCTTTCATTGGCCTGCGCCTGTGACGCCTCAGGTATTTCCTTCGTTTCCGCACCGGCTAACACACCGAGCTGACTGCGGAAAATACGGGAAGCCTCTTGCACCGCCCAAATCGGGTCGACCACGCCATTCGTCTCGACATCGAGTATCAGACGGTCCAGGTCAGTACGCTGCTCTACCCGCGCACTTTCCACCAGATAGCTTACGCGCAATACGGGACTGAAACTCGCGTCCAGAGCCATCACACCGATGCGCTTTTCATGACTCTGCCGACGCGTGGCAGCTGCGTCGTAGCCCCTGCCCTCGTCAATACGCAAATGAAGCACCAGTTCAACGTCGCGGGTTAAAGTGGCAATCACTTGATCAGGATTGGCCACCTCAATGCCGTGCTCGGACACGATATCCGCACCCGTCATTTGACCTGGGCCACGCTTACGCAGCGTCACCACCGCGTCTCCGCGTCCATGCGCACGAACTGCCAACATTTTCAAGTTGAGCAGAATATCCACGACATCTTCCTGCACCCCTTCGATGCTGGAATATTCATGCAACACTCCTTCAATCTCGACTTCCGTAACCGCCGCACCTTTGAGAGACGATAACAACACTCGGCGCAACCCACTACCCAAGGTGTGACCAAAGCCACGTTCCAAGGGTCCGAGGGCAATACGCGCACGGTGTGCTGAAACTTCTTCCACATCGACGCCCTGCGGACGCAACAGCTCTCCTACCTCAGTCATAAGCGTTCCTCAACCCCCGGTCTTACTTAGAGTACAACTCCACGACGACCTGTTCGTTCAAATCCGGAGCGATATCTTCTCGCACCGGTACGGCTTTGATAGTGCCCTTGAGTTCGGTAGTGTCCATACTCACCCATTCCGGGAAACCACGGCCAGCCGCAGCCTCTACCGCAGAGACAATACGCATGTGCGCTCGAGCACCCTCTGCAACGCTCACCACGTCACCGGCGCGGACCTGATAAGACGGGATATCCACACGCCGTCCATTCACCAGAATGTGACCGTGGCGAACCACCTGCCGCGCCTCAGCACGAGATGCTCCGAACCCTAAACGATAGGCCACATTGTCGAGACGTAACTCCAGAAAACGCAGCAACAACTCGCCGGTAACGCCCCGCGTCTGGCTGGCACGCTGGAAATAGCGACGGAACTGTCCTTCCAGTACGCCATAGATACGCCGGATTTTTTGCTTTTCACGTAACTGACCGCCGTACTCACTGACACGTCCGCGTCGTTGACCATGCTGCCCTGGGGCGTAGGCTCGTATACTCACTGGACATTTATCAGAAAAGCACTTCTCGCCTTTGAGAAATAATTTCCCACCTTCGCGCCGACACAAACGACAACTCGGACCCGTATATTTAGCCACAGATAACCTCCACCTAAAAATTAAACACGCCGCTTTTTAGGCGGACGGCATCCGTTATGGGGAATCGGCGTCACGTCGCGAATGCTCGCAATACGGAAGCCAATAGAATGAAGTGCACGCACCGTACTCTCTCGACCCGGCCCCGGTCCCCGCACTTCGACATCCAGGTTCTTAACACCATATTCCTGCGCTTTTTTGCCCGCGTTTTCCGCTGCCACCTGTGCAGCGAAAGGTGTACTTTTACGTGAACCACGGAACCCCGACCCGCCAGAGCTGGCCCAAGTTAAAACGTTGCCCTGACGATCACTGATCGTGATAATCGTGTTGTTGAAGGACGCATAAATGTGCGCAACACCGTCAAGAACGTTTTTCTTGACCTTCTTTCGCACACGGGAGTTCGCTTGTGTTTTCGCCATTGCTAGAATCTTCCTGCTTAACGCGTAATGGACTTAGCGGGACCCTTACGCGTACGCGCATTGGTCTTTGTCCGCTGGCCGTGAACGGGGAGACCGCGGCGATGCCGTATTCCGCGATAACAACCCAAATCCATCAGACGTTTGATATTCATGGTGACTTCGCGGCGTAAATCGCCCTCCACCAGGAACTTCGCAACCTCTGACCGTATGCGTTCAAGCTCGGGCTCGCTGATATCCTTGACTCGCATATCAAAGGCAATTTCCGCCGCGCTCAAAACATGCTGAGCTCGCGTCTTACCAATGCCATAAATATACGTCAAGGCAATTTCTATTTGTTTATTGTTCGGAATATTTACACCAGCGATGCGGGCCATCCGCAGTTCCTCCAAGAGACTGAGTGGGTTGACCCCACAGACTAAACAGTTTCGCCTACCGCCTTAACCTTGGCGCTGCTTATGGCGAGGTTCAACACAAATCACGCGAACCACACCATTACGACGAACAATTTTGCAGTTACGACAAAGCTTCTTTACCGATGCGCGAACCTTCATGACTACCCCCTATTTGGCACGATAAATGATGCGACCCTTGGTTAAATCATAGGGCGTCATCTCTACGGTAACCTTATCCCCTGGTAAAATGCGGATATAATGCATCCGCATTTTACCGGAGATATGTGCATTAACGACATAACCATTCTCCAAGCGTACCTTAAACGTCGCACTCGGCAAATTCTCTATTACCTCACCCTGCATTTCCAGGGTATCTTCTTTCGACATTTAGCGTACTACCCCTACCGCTTCCACGATTCTAGAGAATACTTCATCGGCTTCGCCCTCCCCACTCACCAGATGATAGGCAGGTCGATCGTGATAATAAGCGATCAAGGGCGCAGTCTCCGCCTGATAGACAGCCAGCCGTTTACGAATTACTGCGGGCTGATCATCCTCACGTTGCAACAACACACCCCCACAGATATCGCAGACCCCATTAACCGCAGGCGCGTGGTAGCGTATGTGATAAATCGCCCCGCATTTCGAACACACCCTCCGCCCGGAGAGACGTTCGACAATTTCTTCGTCAGACAAATTTATATGCAGCACCGCGGTAATTTGGTCGCCATGCGCACTTACTAAGTTATCAAGCGCATTCGCCTGATGGATGGTTCGGGGAAATCCGTCGAAGACCACCCCTGCCGCCGCGTCTGGAAGAAGTAGCCGCTCCGCGACGATACCGATAATAATTTCATCACCCACCAGCGCGCCGGACTCCATCACTGCCGCAGCACGCAGTCCAATCTCCCTACCAGACTGAACCGAGGCGCGGAGCATATCACCAGTGGAGACGTGAGGCAAGTCCATTAACTGGGCAAGGCGTTGGGCCTGCGTGCCCTTACCGACGCCAGGCGCACCAAGAAAAATCAAATGCTTTGCCACTATCAGTGTCCACTGAGAGGGTTTTTGCGAATCAACCCTTCGTACTGATGCGTTAGCAGATGGCTCTGAATCTGCCCCATTAAATCCATCATCACCACAACGACGATCAGCAGGCTGGTACCACCAAAATAGAATGGTACGTTGTACTGGACAATAAGGAACTCTGGCAGCAGGCAAACCAGGGTCAGATATATGGCACCCCAAAGCGTGAGCCGGGTAAGGATACGATCCATGTATTTCGCTGTATGCTCGCCAGGCCGAATCCCCGGCACAAAGCCGCCAGACTTTTTCAGATTATCTGCGGTGTCGCGAGGATTAAACACCATGGCGGTGTAAAAAAAGGCAAAAAACACAATCGCCGTGGTGAATACCACGACGTAAAGCGCAGACCCTGGACTCAAGGCTTGTCCAAAGCGCGCCAGCCACTCCATCCCGGGCACATTAGCGAACCATCCAGATAGTGTCGCTGGCAAAAGGATGATGCTAGATGCAAAGATCGGCGGAATTACGCCAGACATGTTCACCTTGAGCGGCATGTGCGTGCTCTGGCCTCCATATATCTTACGGCCAACCTGCCGCTTGGCGTATTGGATGGGAATACGTCTCTGCGCACTCTCCATGAATACCACAAAGCCGGTCACTCCCAGCGCAAGGACAAAAAGCGCTACAATGAACAGCGGCTGAAACTGTCCGGTTTTGGTTAGCTCAAAAGTTGTCCCGATGGCATCTGGCAGGCCTGCGACAATACCGGCAAATATAATCATAGAGATGCCATTACCGATTCCTCGCTCCGTAATTTGTTCTCCAATCCACATCAAAAAGACGGTGCCGCAGGCAAGCGAAATGGTTGTCGTGAACAGGAACAGCGGACCTGGATCAATTACCACAGGAAGATGTCCGGCGTGCATCTTTTCAATCGCGATAGCGATTCCCAAGCCTTGCATCAGGGCAAGTATGACCGTGGCATAACGTGTATACTCCGTTATTTTACGGCGCCCCGCCTCACCTTCCTTTTTAAGTTCTTCCAGCTTCGGAAAAACTGCCCCTGCCAACTGGAATATGATTGACGCGCTGATGTAAGGCATGATCCCTAGTGCGAAAACCGTCAGTCGGGAGAGTGCGCCCCCCGAAAACATATTGAACATGCCCAGGATAGTTCCCCGCTGCTGATTAAAAAAAGCCGCCATCGCCGCAGGGTCAATTCCTGGCACGGGTATATGTGCCCCAACACGAAAAACCAGAAGCGCGCCCAGCAGAAAAAGGATGCGGTTACGTAACTCATTGATCTTTCCGGCCCCCTGTGCGGCGCCCCCAATGCTACGTAACCCGGCCATTAACCTTCTATCCTTCCGCCAGCATTCTCAATGGCCGCCCGGGCACCCGCGCTTACGCGCAGGCCACGCACGGTTAAAGCCTGGGTGAGTTCGCCGGTCAAAATAACTTTAACCGAATCCGGCGAGCCGCGAACGATGCGCCGAAGCAACAAGCCTTCGAGGTCTACTACGCCGTCAATCGCCGCAGACTCCAGTTGGGACAACGCCACCTCAACGACGTGGACACCTAATGCATTACGGAACCCACGCTTAGGAATACGTCTTTGCAACGGCATCTGACCGCCTTCGAAACCCACCTTATGGTAACCACCGGAGCGGGCATGCTGACCCTTGTGACCACGACCGGCTGTTTTGCCTAAACCGCTTCCGATACCACGTCCAACACGGCGACGGTCTTTTTTCGAGCCCTCTGCAGGCGCAATCGTATTTAATTTCATCACAGCTCTTCCCAGCGAAGTAGATAAGGTATTTTATTGACCATCCCACGAATCTCTGGAGTATCCAAACGTTCTACCGAATGATTTGTGTGACGCAACCCTAATCCCAGCACAACCCGACGATGCTTTTCAGCGACGCCAATCAGACTTTTTACCAGCGTGATGCGCAGTTGCTTACTCATCGTGCCCTCCCTGGCCGCGAATCTCCTTCAAACTTTTGCCACGTTTCATAGCGATAGCCTGAGGACTGGCAAGCTTATTAAAAGCATCGAAAGTCGCGCGAACAACGTTGATAGGGTTGTTAGAACCCAGAGACTTGGCAACCACATTCCGCAGTCCCACGGCCTCACAAACTGCACGCATCGCACCACCAGCGATTACGCCACTACCTTCTGGAGCCGGCCGCAGCATTACTCGCGCTGCGCCATGGCGCCCTTCTACCGGGTAAGGAATCGTGCCGCCCTTCATCAAAGGTATGCTCGTCATCCATCGGCGCGCCCGGTCGGTGGCCTTTTGAATACCCGCAGGGACTTCTTTGGCCTTTCCGCGGCCAAAGCCAACCTTTCCATCTCCATCGCCCACCACCATGAGCGCCGCAAAGCCGAACTGCCGCCCGCCTTTGACCACCTTGGAAACGCGGTTGATGTGAATAAGTTTTTCCTGCATTCCATCGTTGGATTGCGTATCGCGATTTTCCCGTGCCATCTTAGCTCTCCATCAGAACGACAACCCGCCTTCGCGGGCGGCGTCGGCCAAAGCTCTCACCCGACCATGGTAACGATATCCGCTACGGTCAAATGCCACTTCCTTAACGCCCACAGCCAGTGCCTTCGCTGCAACCCGTTGTCCGATAGTTGCGGCGGCGGCCACATCCGCACCGCGCGCCATTTGCGTCCGGAGTTCAGCCTCCAAGCTAGATGCCTGCGCCAAAACTATGCCCTGCGCGTCGTCAATCACCTGAGCATAAATATGCTTACCAGAGCGGAAAACAGAGAGCCGTGGTTTGGCTTGCGATGCAATGCGGGCCCGCGTCTTGCGCGCCCGACGAAGCCTTGCCGAATTTTTATTCATAGTAGTAAGCCTCAAGCATTATTTTTTCTTCGCTTCTTTACGTCTAACATTTTCACCGGCGTAGCGTACGCCCTTACCCTTGTAGGGCTCCGGAGGACGATAGGCACGGATATCTGCCGCGATCTGCCCGATTTTTTGCTTATCGATTCCCCGAATGACAATTTCCGTCTGCGTCGGCGTTTCGATGGTGATATCGTCGGGCACTGGATAATCCACCGGATGGGAGAAACCAAGACTCAAGCTGAGCGTTTTACCCTTCGCTTGGGCCCGGTAACCCACACCGATAATTTCTAGTTTTTGTTCAAAGCCTTGTGAGACGCCTTCTACCATATTATTCAATAAAGCCCGCATGGTCCCAGCCTGGGCATTTTGGTCTTCTGCCCAAGTGAGTGACGCGATACCGGCATCTACCTGCAATTCCACAGCCGGATGGCAAGGGACTGACATCTCGCCTTTAGGCCCCTTCACCACCATGCGGTGATCCGCAACATGGACTTCGACGCCCTTAGGTAGAGGCACTGGCTGTTTCGCTACACGAGACATTTTTGTCCTCCCCCTAGGATACGACGCAGAGAACTTCACCACCGATGCCCGCGGTGCGAGCCGCGCGATCAGTCATAATTCCCTGAGAAGTGGATATAATGGCGATGCCGAATCCGTCGCGCACTCGCGGCAAGTCCTCGGCACCACGATAAACGCGAACACCAGGCCGACTCACCCGCCGAATCTCGGCAATAACACCCGCACCCGCATAGTACTTTAACGTTACGTTCAGAACGGGATGACCGTTCGCCACGTCTTCTTTCACATCCAGAATGTACCCCTCTTCCACTAAAACCCGTGCAATAGCACGTTTCAGCTTGGAAGCGGGCATCTGCACTTTCGCCTTATTTACCTGTTGCGCATTACGAATGCGCGTCAGCATATCAGCAATAGGATCCGTCACGCTCATCGTGTTTCCTCACCAGCTCGCTTTAACGATACCGGGAATCGACCCAGCCGAGGCATGCTTACGAAAGCACAAACGACAGAGGCCAAACTTCCGATAGTAACCGCGTGAACGCCCGCACAATTTGCACCGGTGATACGCACGCACCTTAAATTTTGGGGTCCTTTCAGACTTTGCGATCAATGATTTCTTTGCCACGCGTCAAACTCCTTCAAGACCGAAAGGGCATCTTGAAGGCTTTCAAAAGCCCAAGGCCCTCTTCATCATTCTTGGCTGTGGTAGTGAATACCACGTCCAACCCGCGCAAACGATCAATTTTGTCATATTCAATTTCAGGGAATATGATCTGCTCTTTCACGCCCATCGTATAATTTCCACGCCCATCAAACGACCGCGGCGAAAGACCACGAAAGTCTCTGATACGGGGAATAGCCACACTGACAAGACGATCCAAAAACTCGTACATCAAAATCCCACGCAGAGTCACCATGCACCCAATGGGGTAACCATCACGTATTTTGAAAGCCGCTACGGACTTCCGTGCGCGCGTGACTACGGGCTTCTGACCTGCAATTTTGGTCATATCACCAACCGCTGCTTCGAGAATTTTTTTGTCGCCAACAGCTTCACCCACTCCCATGTTCAGGGTGATCTTCCGCAGTTTTGGCACTTCCATCACACTACTGAAGCCAAAATCCTGCATCAGCTTCGGCGCAATGGACGTTTTATACAACGAATGCAAACGTGCTTCCATATTATTTCCCTTACTTAACAGCGGCCAATAACTTCGCCGTTGCTCTTAAAAACACGCACTTTCTGCCCGTCCTCAAGCACCTTATAACCAATTCGATCCCCGTTACCGGTAGCGGCATTAAAAATTGCCACATTGGATACATGAATTGGCGCCTCTTTTTCCACGATGCCGCCAGGCTTGCCCATACGATCAGGACGAACGTGCCGCTTGATCATGTTAACCTTTTCGACCACCACCCGTGACTCTTCCCGGAGCACCTTGAGCACTTTACCACGCTTGCCCTTGTCCTTACCGGTAAGAATCACGACCTCATCGTCCTTACGTACCTTCAACATGGTCATCCCCTACAGCACTTCCGGCGCCAATGAAATTATCTTCATAAAATTCGCCCCGCGTAACTCGCGTGTCACCGGGCCAAAAATACGTGTACCAATAGGCTGCAACTGGTTATTTAAGAGCACAGCCGCATTGCTGTCGAAACGAATCAAGGATCCATCTTCGCGGCGCACCCCCTTGCGAGTACGCACGACGAGCGCGTTGTAAACATCGCCCTTTTTTACCTTCCCGCGCGGGACGGCATCTTTGATGCTCACCTTGATGACATCACCGATACCGGCGTAACGCCGATGTGAACCACCGAGCACCTTGATACACATCACTTCCCGTGCACCGCTATTGTCGGCAACGCTCAGCCTGGTCTGCATCTGTATCATGCGTTATCCCCTTCCACGATACCCTCGGCAAGCACTTTCACCAAACGCCAGCTCTTGGTTTTCGACAAAGGACGGCATTCTTCAATTTTCACGGTGTCGCCGATCCGGCAGGCGTTTTCCGCATCGTGGGCGTGAAATTTCTTGGATCGCCGAATGTATTTTTTATAGAGCGGATGTTGAATACGACGCTCAACATTGACGACTATCGTCTTATCCATAAGGTTGCTAACCACCGTACCAACCAAACTACGTGGGTTCTTCGCCTCGGTCATGAGTGCGCTTCCTTCTTCACAGTAATGGCTGTCCGCACGCGCGCGATATCACGACGCACGGTGCGTAAACGCGACGTTTTTGCAAGCTGCCCAGTCGCGTGTTGCATACGCAACCTGAACTGCTCCTCAAGAAGGAGCATCAATTGCGCCTGGCAGCCTGCCAGATCCAGTTTTTGAACTTCCTGAGCTTTCATCCCATCACCCGCCTACTCACAAAGACTGTCTGTACCGGAAGCTTGGCCGCGCCTAGCGCAAACGCCTCACGAGCCACCTCTTCCGTTACGCCTTCCATTTCGTAAAGTACTTTACCCGGCTGAATCAAGGCGACCCAGTATTCCGGATTACCTTTACCTTTGCCCATACGCACTTCCGCTGGCTTTTTGCTGATCGGCTTGTCCGGAAAAATACGAATCCACATGCGGCCGCCGCGCTTTACATGCCGACTGATGGCGCGGCGCGCGGCTTCAAGCTGACGCGCGGTGATACGACCACGACCAACGGCTTTAAGACCAAACTCGCCAAAGCTTACCTTATTACCGCGAGTAGCAATACCACGATTGCGACCCTTATGTTGTTTGCGAAATTTTGTTCGTTTAGGCTGCAGCATCGGAAACTCCCGTCACTTCTGGCGGGCAGCGGCCGTTTGCGCCGTGCTCCACTCAAGGATTTCGCCTTTGAAGATCCACACCTTTACCCCGATAATTCCGTAGGTGGTGTTCGCCTCTGCGAAACCATAGTCAATATCAGCGCGCAACGTATGCAATGGAACGCGGCCCTCCCGATACCATTCAGTACGGGCAATTTCTGCTCCGCCAAGACGACCAGCGCAGTTGATACGCATGCCTAAC
>NZ_JBYCKR010000008.1:0-10792 GCF_057473505.1 Acidithiobacillus sp. TH-A35
GCCTGGGCATCGGTATTGGCGGAGATGAATTCCACGCCCTCCAGACCTGCCGCGCACATGTTGTTGATGGCGTTGCCGCCACCGCCACCGACGCCGATGACTTTGATGACAGCGCCGTCTTGTTCACATTCATTGAGTTCAAACATGGTCTTTCCCCTTCTTGAAGTCCTGCAAAATTATGTGCTTCAGCCCTGCGAGCAGGAATTAGCCAAAGCTCGTCTGTACCCAGGAGCGCATCTTGCGAAAAACGCCGCCGAAGCTCGTATCCATATGATTTTCCCGGGCCGCGATGGCCGGGTTCTGAAGTGGCTCGGCCTGACTCGCCACTTGATTGTGCAGTCCGTACATGACCAGACCGACGCCTGTGGCATGGCCCGGAGTCCGGACGACGGTTTCCATGCCCGGTAAATGCATGGGCTCGCCGACGCGCACCGGCAAGTGGAGGATTTCTTCGGCCAGTTCGGCCATGCCTTCCAGTTTGCTGGAGCCGCCGGTAATGACCACCCCTGCCGCGACCATGTCTTCGTAGCCGGTGCGGCGCAGTTCCGCCTGGATCAGCTCGAAAAGCTCCTTGATGCGGGGCTCGATGATGTCGCCGAGAATACGCCGCGAAATCGTCCGGGGCGGGCGGGTGCCGACGCTGGGGACGGGGATTTCATCATCCTGCTCGATCAGATCACCGAGGGCGCAGCCGTAGAGCTTTTTGATCTGTTCGGCTTCGACGGGCGGGGTGCGCAGACCAAGGGCGATGTCGTTGGTAACCTGATCGCCGGCAATGGGGATGACGGCGGTGTGGCGAACGGCGCCATCGCGGAAGATGGCGATATCCGTGGTGCCACCGCCGATGTCCACCAGACAGACACCGAGTTCTTTCTCATCAGCGGTGAGGACGGCGTCGGCGGAGGCGAGCTGTTCGAGGACCAGATCCTGTACCTGCAAGCCGCAGCGTTCGACGCACTTGGTGATGTTTTGCGCGGCGCTGACGGCACCGGTGACGATGTGCACCCGTGCCTCCAGGCGCACGCCGGACATGCCGACGGGCTCACGGACGCCTTCCTGACTGTCGATCATGAATTCCTGGGGGAGGATGTGGATGACGTTCTGGTCCTGGGGGATGACGATGGCACGGGCGGCGTCCATCACCCGACCGACATCCTCATTGCTGACTTCCTTGTTCTTGATGGCGACGATGCCGTGGCTGTTGTAGCCGCGGATGTGGCCGCCGGCAATACCGACGATGGCGCCGTGAATCTGCACACCGGCCATCAATTCCGCTTCTTGTACAGCGCGAGTGATGGCTTGAACGGTGGATTCGATGTCGACGACCACACCCTTTTTGAGGCCGCGGGAGGGATGCTGACCGACGCCGATGATCTCTGCCTCACGGCCGCCCCTGGACTGGGCGACGATGCAGGCGACCTTGGAGGTGCCGATGTCCAAACCGACGATGAGTTCCGGATTGCTGCGTTTCATTTCGTTTCGCTCCTTCGGATCGGTGATCCGTTACTGACTGCTGACGGTGGCCGCCGCGGGCATGGCGACCGCAAAGCCATTGGTGTAGCGCAGGTCCATGGTGGCCCCCGGCACGAGGTATTCCTTGACCTGGGGGGCAATAACCACCCAGCGTTTTAAGGCGGGAAGGATGTTTTCACTGCCCAGCAGCAGGCGCACCTTATTGCTGAGGATGCAACGCCAGCCGCCACGCTGGTCTTCCTGCAGATCGACCACTCTGGCCCCCAGGGGGGCGAGGATCTGGTTGAAGTCGGCCATTTGTGCAATCAGCCTGGCGCCGCTATCCGCCGGTCCTTCGAGATTCGGCAGGTCACCGGGTACCTGCCCGGGGGGGACGCTGAACACCTGACCCAGCCCATCCACCATCTGGCCCGCACCGCCCAACCAGCGGGCTACCGGGGTGTAGGGTTTGATATCGATCTGCAGCCGGTCGGGCCAGACCCGGCGGACTTCGGCATCAGCCACCCAGGGCAGGGTGTCGAGTGCGTGCCGCACCTGATCCGGATGGATCCAGAGAAAGCCCTGACCCACATAAGGTCTGAGGGCGGCGTTCACCTCGGGCAAAGGGATTCGCGCCGATGTGCCGGTAATGGTCAGGGTGCTGATGGGCATGAACTGTGGTTCACGCACCCAGTTCCAGCCCATCCAGCCCCCCCAGGCGAGGGCGCTGAGGCCGATACCTCCGACCAGCACACCACCGTAAAGCCGCCACGGAATGGGCCGGCGTACTTTGGGCTGGGCGGCCTCGATTTTGCGTTTGGGCGGCTCCTTGAGGGTGGCGGCAGGACGTTGCGGGTTCTGCCCATGGCGGTAATCGCGCATGACGCTAACCATGTTTCACTCTCCTCTGCGCAGTGCGCAGTATGGCGTTGCATAATTCCGGGAAACCCATGCCGATCGCTTTGGCGGCCATGGGGACCAGGCTGTGGCTAGTCATGCCGGGTACACTGTTCACTTCCAGCAGATGGGCCTGGCCGTCGCCGCTGATCATGAAGTCGACCCGTCCCCAGTCGCGGCCGCCCAGTTCGGCAAAGGCCTTGAGCGCAAGTCTCTGCAGCTGCTGATCCAGTGTGGCACCGAGGCCGGAGGGCAAGAGGTAGCGGGTATCGTCGGCGAGATACTTAGCGGTGTAGTCGTAGAAGGCACGGGGTGTTTCGATAACAATGGGCGGCAGTGCATGGCCGTCGAGGATGCCAACGGTGGCTTCGTGGCCGATGACGGCACCCTCGCAGAGGACTTCGTCTTCAATCGCAAAGGCGCTCTGCAAGGCCGCATCCAGTTCTGCCGGACCCGTAACTTTGCTGACGCCAAGGCTGGAACCGCCGTGGTTCGGCTTGATGTACAGGGGCCAACCGAAGCGGGCGCCGAGATCAGGTGCATTCTCGCCGCGGCGCAGCAGTATGCCGTCGGTCACCGGTAAACCGGCTGCCCGCCAGAGCTGCTTGCAGCGCCATTTATCCATGGCGAGGGCGGAAGCGAGTACGCCGCTGCCGGTGTAGGGCATGTCGAGAGTCTCCAGACAGGCCTGCAACAGACCGTCTTCGCCTACCGCGCCATGGCAGACGTTGAAGACGATGTGCGCCTTGCTGTCTGTTACTTGCTGCTGAAGGATGGCCGGCTGGATGTCAATGCCGACGGCATCCAGGCCCAATCCTTGCAGCGCCTGCAATACGGCGCGACCGCTGTCGATGGAAACTTCGCGCTCGCCGGAGGGACCACCATAAAGTACGGCTATGCGGGGCAAATCAGGCATCAGCCACCTCCCCGATAACGCGCATCTCCGGCTGGAGTGCGATGCCAAAGCGACTGAAAACCTCTTGTTGTACGTTGGCCACCAGTGCTTCAATCTCCTCGGCGCGGGCAGCACCGCGGTTGATGATGAAATTGGCGTGCTGGGTACTTACTTCAGCATCGCCATAACGTATGCCCTTGAGTTCTGCTGCCTCAATGAGTCGGGCGGCATGATCGCCAGGGGGGTTGCGGAAGACGGAACCGCAGCTCGGCCATTCCAGAGGCTGGGTGGCGGCGCGGCGTTCTTGCCAGGCACGCAGGCGCTGCATGACGGTGTCGCGGTCTTCGGGGGTCAGGCGTAATCCTGCGGCGACGAAGCAGGCCGCGCCCTGACCCAGGACTTCCCGGTAACCAATCTGAAACTCGGCGCGAGACAGACGTTGCAGTTGGCCATCGGGATGTAATACCTCGACCCATTCCACCAAGCTCCAGGTGTCGCCACCGTGGGCGCCGGCATTCATACTGAGACAGCCGCCCAGGGTGCCGGGAATGCCGGCCAAAAATTCGGCGTCGGCGAGCCCGGTTTTGGCGGCGAAGTGGGCGATCTTGACTGCGCCGGCACCTGCTCCGGCACGGACCAGGCCGGACGCGTCGAGGGTGATTTCATCCAGGGTGTTGGCGAGGCAAATGACGGTGCCGCGCAGGCCGCCATCGCGCACCAGCACATTGCTGCCCAGCCCGAGCCAGGTGAGGGGGGCGACGGCGAAACGCTGCAGGAAAGCCTGCAGATCTTCCAGCGTGTCGGGCAGATAGAAGCGATCGGCTGGGCCGCCGACCCGCCAACTGGTATGGCGGTGCATGGGTTCTCCCAGGCGCAGACGACCCCCAATAACGTGCATCATGCGGGATCCTTCCCGAAGACCTGGGGCCATTGTGCCGCCAGACTGGCGATGCTGCCCGCGCCGAGGGTCAGCAGTACGGCCCCGGCGGGGAGTTCGGCGCGGATTTGTTGTGGCGCCGTGAGTAAATCAGGCAGGAAACGGACGGTTACGTTCTGCGCGGCCATGGCTTCGGCGAGGGCGCGGCTGCTGACGCCGGGCAAGGCCTTTTCGCCAGCACTGTAAATGTCCGTCAGAATCACCCGATCCGCTGCCGCCAGGCTGCTGACGAAATCACCGAAGAGTGCTTGCGTGCGGCTGTAGCGGTGGGGCTGAAAGGCCACCACCAGCGGCCGCTCCGGCCATACGGAGCGGGCTGCGGCGATAGTGGCGGCGATTTCCCGGGGGTGATGGCCGTAATCATCCACCACGGTAATTCCGTCGAATGTACCGACTAGCTCAAAGCGGCGGCCGACCCCACGGAAGTCGGCCAGAGCGGTGGCAATAGTGGATTCCTGTATGCCCACCTTGCTGGCGATGCCGATGGCGGCGAGGGCATTGAGGACGTTGTGGCGACCGGGGATGCCCAGTTCTACATCCAGCCAGTGGACATAGTCGCTGTCCACCCGCCGCCACACGGCGAAGCGACTGCCGATACCATGCACGGTGACATCACGCGCTTGTAAATCCACATCGTCACCGAAGCCGTAGCGCAGTACGGGGGTGCGCAATTCAGCGATGAGGCCGGCGACCATGGGTTCATCGGTGCAGAGGACGGCGAGGCCGTAGAAGGGCAGGCGCTGGAGAAATTGCAGGAAGGCGCCGCGCAAATTATCGAGGCTGTCGCCGTAGGTTTCCATGTGATCGGCGTCGATGTTGGTGACGACGGCCATGACTGGCGAGAGATAGAGGAAGGATGCATCAGATTCGTCTGCTTCTGCCACCAGATATTCGCCACTGCCGAGGGCGGCATGGGTGCCGGCGCTCTTCAAGCGGCCGCCGATGACGAAGGTGGGGTCCAGTCCGCCAGCACCGAGGATACTGGCCACCAGGCTCGTGGTGGTGGTCTTGCCGTGGGTGCCGGCGATGGCGATACCCTGCTTGAAGCGCATCAGTTCCGCCAGCATCTCGGCGCGGCGGATGACGGGGATGCGCAGTTCGCGGGCGGCTTGCACCTCTGGATTGCTTTCGGGAATGGCCGAAGAAATCACGACCACATCCGCGCCGCGCACATTGGCCGCTTCGTGGCCGCTGAAAATCCGCGCACCTAAGTCCGTCAGGCGCAGGGTGGAACTGCCGGGGCGTAAATCGGAGCCCGAGACGGCATAGCCGAGATTCAGTAGCACTTCGGCGATGCCGCGCATGCCGCTGCCGCCGATGCCGACCATGTGGATTTGGCGGACCCAGTTACGCATTTTTGCCTCCTGCACATTCTATGCACGCTGTCGCAACGGTGGCGGCGGCGTCGCCCTTGGCCTGAGCGCGCGCGGCTTCTGCCCAGCGCAGACGGAGTGCGGCGTCGGTCAACAAGGGATTCAACACGTCGCGCAATTGTATGGCGTCCAGTCCCTCCTGACGCAGCATCCTGGCCGCACCGGCCTCCTCCAGAAAACGGGCGTTGGCGGCCTGATGATCGTCTACTGCAAAGGGGAAGGGGATCAGGACGGCGCCGAGACCAGCGGCGGCGAGTTCGGCGATGGTGGCGGCGCCCGCGCGGCAGAGCGCGAGATCGGCCCAACCCAGCGCCGCCGCCATATCCTCTATAAAGGGTTCTACCCGGGCGTCGATGCCCGCCCGCGCGTAAGCCGCCTGTGTGCTTTCCACGTGATCCTTGCCCGCCTGATGCCAGATGGCAGGACGCTCGGCGGCGGTCATGCTGCTCAGCGCGGCGACACTGACTTCGTTGAGCACCCTGGCGCCCTGACTGCCGCCCATGATGAGCAGGTGCGCCGGTCCTTTACGGTTGTGGAAGCGTTCCTGCGGTGCCGGCAAGGCGCGAATAGCCTCGCGCACCGGATTCCCCACCCACTCACCGCGGGCCAGACGGGCGCCGGGAAAACCGAGAAAAATACGCCTGGCCAGCGGGGCCAGCAAACGATTGCTGAGCCCGGGGATGGCATTTTGTTCGTGCAGGCAGAGCGGGCGTCCCAGAGTCCAGGCGGCGATGCCGACGGGCGCGGCGACGTAACCGCCCATGCCCAGGACCACATGGCTTCGGGTCCGCCGCAAAATCTGCCGGGCCTGGAGGATGGCCTTGCTCACCCGCCAGGGTGCACGCAACCAGCGCCCCATGCCTTTGCCGCGCAGGCCCTGCATGTCCAGGGTATGCAGCGGGTAGCCGCGTTCCGGCACCAGCCGTGCTTCCATCCCGGCGGCAGTTCCTGCAAAAGCGACCTCCACGCCCCGGGCGCGCAGTGCGTCGGCGACCGCCAGGGCCGGGAAGACATGGCCGCCAGTGCCGCCTGCTGCGATCAGGACGCTGTCAGCCATTCTGGAGTTTCTCCCGGACGACGACTTTGCTTTTGGGCACAGCCGGATAACGGCGGCTGACGCCAAGGACGACACCCAGGGCTGCGCAGAGGAAGACCAGGGCGCTGCCGCCGTAACTGATCAGCGGTAGGGCGAAACCTTTGGTCGGTAGAGCGCCAAGATTTACGCCCATGGACATGACCGCTTCGCCCCCAAACCAGGTCAGCGTGCCGTAGCAGAAAAGAGCGAAGAAGGCATCACCGGCCGCCGCAGCACGGCGGCCGACACGGTAGATCCGCCAGCAGGCGATGCCATAGAGAATCGCCAGGGACCACACCCCCATCATGCCGAGCTCTTCGCCGATCACCGCCAGAATGAAGTCTGTATAGGACTCGGGCAGGTAAAAATATTTCATTACCCCGTCGCCCAGACCGACTCCGAAGATGCCGCCACGCCCAAAGGCAATGAGAGATTGCACCAACTGGAATCCAGCCCCATAAGGATCTGCCCAGGGGTTTTGGAAGGTCGTGATGCGGGCCAGGCGATAAGGCGCTGATACGGCCAGAATTCCGAGCGCGCTACCCGATACGGCGCCGGCCAGGATGACGTAACCCAAGGGCAGGCCGCCCAGAAAGAGCATCACTCCGGTGAGGAGCACCACCATCGCGTAAGAGCCGAAATCCGGTTGCAGAAGCAGGAGCACACCCAGCAGACCGAGCACCACAAAAATTGGCCAGAGCCCCTCTTTGAAGCGGCCCAGCAACTCCCCCTTACGTACCACGTAGCGGGCGAGGAAAAGCAGCAAGGCAAATTTCAGCAACTCAGAAGGCTGCAGGCGGACAATGAGGAAGTTGATCCAGCGATGGGAGCCATTCACCGATACGCCGATAAATGGTATGAAAACAATGATCAAGGAGATTATGGAAAGGCCCATCAGCGGGAAAGTGATGCGCTCCCAGAAATCCAGATCAATGCGGCTGGCGTAATAGAGTATCGTGGCGGCAAAAATGCCGTAGAGGCCCTGCCGCTCGGCAAAGAAGAAAGGGTTGCCGGTCTCGTGCTGGGCGATCGGAGCGCTGGCGGAGTAGACCATGATGAAGCCGAAGCCGAGCAGGGCCAGAATGATCCACCAGAGAACAGTGTCGGCAGGTCCGTCTTCCGCTAACCACCAGCTTGGCCTGGTCATGCCACTCTCCCCGTCACGGTCTGTACGGCTGCGGCAAACTGACGGCCGCGATCCTGATAATCGGTGAACATGTCCGTGCTGGCGCAGGCAGGTGAGAGCAGCACCTGGTCGCCACTCTGCGCCATCTTCGCTGCTGCCTGCACCGCTGCCGGCATGCTGTCGGCGGCTTGCACCGGTAACACGCCAGCCAGCAGTGCAGCTATTTGCGGGCCATCCTTACCAATGACCACGGCCCCCCGCTGACCGAGGCAGGCTTCCCGCAGCGGGCTCAGGTCGGCCCCTTTGCCATCGCCGCCCAGAATCATCACCAGGGGTCCCGGCAAGCCGGACATGGCTTTGAGGGTGGCGCCCAGATTGGTGCCCTTGGAGTCGTCGTAGTAGTTCACCCCGTTTATCTCAGCGATCCAGGCGAGACGGTGGGGCAAACCGGAGAAATTGCGCAAGGCCTGCCGAATGGCGGTAAGTGGGATGTCTACGGCACGAGCGAGCAATGCCGCCGCCAACGCATTTTCGGTGTTATGCCCACCGCGCAGCAGGAGTTGATCCAAGGCCAGCAACGGACCGTCGGTGCGCAGGCAGAGCTGATCATCGGCGGTATAGGCGTCGCGATCGCCTGCCCGTCCAAAGAACTGCAGTTGCACCCCTGCCGGAACCTGAGCGGGGAGGGCGGCGGTAAAGGTGTCTTCGGCATTCAGTACCAGCGTATTTCCCGCTCCCATCGCCTGGAAAATGCGCGCCTTGGCGGCACCATAGGCCGTATAGTCGCCGTGCCAGTCCAGATGGTCGGGACTCAGGTTGAGGATGGCGGCGGCGCGTGGGTGAAAGCGCTGGCAGGCAGCGAGCTGAAAGCTGGATAGCTCCAGGACATAGAGCTCCGGCTCGGGACCCGTTTCCGGCAAAAGGTCGAGGGCGGGGGTGCCGAGGTTGCCACCGACGGCGGCGCGTAGTCCGGCGGCTTGTGCCATCTCGCCAAGCAAGGTGGTGACCGTACTTTTGCCATTGCTGCCGGTGATGGCGACGATGGACGTCCGGGCGATCCGGCCAAAAAGTTCGATATCGCCCATGATCTCTATGTCTGCTTGTCTGGCGCGGAGTAGGGCGGGCAATGTCGGCGTCAGTCCTGGGCTGAGCAGGATGATATCCGCACCCAGGAACACGTCTTCGGGAAGATCGCCAAAATGGAAATCGACGTCCGGGTAACGTTGCCGCAGATCGGCGGCGTCTTCTAGCAGGCGCGTGTCCGCGACCCGGCAACGGGCGCCCAGGCGCAGGGCAGTGCGCAAGAGGGAATGTCCCGTCTTGCCCAGGCCGGCGATGTATACCTTTTTGCCGTTGAGGTCCATGTCAGCGTATCTTCAGGCTGGAAAGACCGACGAGGACCAGAATCACGGTGATGATCCAGAAACGGACCGCCACCCGGGGTTCGGGCCAGCCTTTTTTTTCAAAATGATGGTGCAGGGGCGCCATGCGGAAGACCCGTTTGCCGGTGAGCCGGAAGGAGGCTACCTGGATGATGACGGATAAGGTTTCTACCACAAAAACGCCGCCCATAATGACCAGCACGAGTTCCTGACGGGCGACGATGGCGACGATGGCTAGCGCCGCCCCCAGCGCGAGGGCGCCGGTATCGCCCATAAAAACCTCTGCCGGATACGTGTTAAACCAGAGAAAACCGAGCCCCGCACCCACCAGTGCCCCGCAAAAAATCAGCATCTGGCCGGAGCCCGGCACCCAGGGCACATCCAGATAGTGGGCGAAGACCGCGTTGCCGGACACGTAAGCGAATATTCCTAAAGCCGCTGCGACCATGACTGTCGGTACAATGGCCAGGCCATCCAGTCCGTCGGTCAGATTGACGGCATTGGAGGTACCGACAATCACGAAATAGCTGAACAGGATGAAACCGATGCCCAGCGGAATCAGCACATGAGGTATGAAAGGCAGGATCAGGCTGGTCTCTACCGGCCTGCTGGCCAGCGCATAGAGCACCCCCGCCGCGGCGAAGGCCACCAGCGACTGTAAACCATATTTGGTCCGCGCTGAGAGTCCTTTGGTGTTTTTGCGCCGCAGCTTGCGCCAGTCGTCGATGAAGCCGATGGCGCCAAAGGCCAGAGTAGTGAGCACCGCCACCCAGACCAGCGGATTACTCAAATCCGACCAGAGCAGCGTCGTCAGGATGACTACCAGCAGGATCAGGGCTCCGCCCATGGTGGGCGTCCCCTGCTTGCTCAGGTGGGTTTCGGGGCCGTCATTGCGGACCATCTGGCCGATTTTGTACTGGCGCAGGCGGGCGATAAAGAAAGGACCGATTAACAACGAGAGTATCAATGCGGTAAGGATGGCCAATACGCCGCGCAGGGTCAGATACTGAAAAACGTAAAAGCCGTGATAAAGGCTACCGAGTTGCATAAAGAGGGCGTAGAGCATCAGGTGTTCCCCCCCGTTAGGGCCTGTACGACACGCTCCATATGGGCGGCGCGGGAGCCTTTGATCAGCACCACGGTGTCTCCGTCCAGGCGACTTGGCAGGGCGGTCAGTAAAGGGGGCAATTCGGAAAAGGCTTCGGCGTTGACGCCGAAGGCATCGGCTGCTTCTGCTGCCAGCGGGCCGAGTGCGTAAAGGCGCTCAATACCGAGTTGCCGCGCCAGCGTCCCCGCCTGCCGATGATAAAGTGCGGCTTCGGGACCGAGTTCACCCATGCCACCGAGGACCAGAATGCGTTGGCCGGGCTGCGCGGCGAGCACGCGCAGGGCGGCTTCCAGAGAAGCCGGATTGGCATTGTAAGTGTCATCCAGAATCCGACTGCCACGGGGGCCGGAGCGCCACTGCAAACGTCCGGGGATGGCCTTCAGTCCGGCCACCGCCCGTTGAATCTGCGGAATGGGAATGTCGAGCGCCAGCGCCGCGGTCGTGGCCGCCAGAACATTGCGGCCCTTGTGTTGACCGGGCAAGGGAATCGCCAGAGTGAATTGCCCTTGCGGAGCGCGCACCTCCAGATGCCCGCCACCCTGGTCGT
>NZ_JBYCKR010000009.1:0-6129 GCF_057473505.1 Acidithiobacillus sp. TH-A35
AACGATGATCTCTGTCATCACAAACCGCCAATCGTCAGAAAAAAGTTACGCACCAACAGGAAAAGAGGACCCAGGACGGACCACAACACGCCGGTAAACAGCAGTACAATTAGAATGATGAATCCGTAAGGTTCAATCCGGCTCAGGGCAATACTGGCTGACGCCGGCAAAAGCCCCACCGCCACCCGACCACCGTCCAGAGGCGGAATGGGAATCAGATTAAAAATGATCAGGATGACATTGATCATAATGCCCGCCTCACCCATCAACTGCATGGGTTCACCGATATACGCCAGTGCGCCGGGGAGATGGCCGCCCAACCACAGCACCAGCGTCCAGAAAAAAGCCATCAACAAATTGGCGGCCGGCCCGGCGATGGCGACGAGCACCATATCGCGTTTGGGGTCTTTCAGCCCGCCAAAATTGACCGGCACCGGCTTGGCATAACCAAAGAGAAAGGGCGAGTGAAACAGGAGCAGTATGCCCGGCAGTAAAATTGTCCCAAAAGGATCAATATGTTTAATCGGATTCAGCGTTAAGCGACCCATGAGCATGGCGGTAGGATCACCCCGTTTCCAGGCGACCCAGCCATGGGCCACCTCATGCACCGTAATGGCGAACAGCACAGGTATGGCCCAAATGGCCAGGGTTCGGATAAATTGCGTGGCATCAGACATGGATGGAGTATATCAGCGTAATGCCCTACCCGCCTAATGCTGCAAGCGACTAAACGGCAACACTGAGACCGAGCAGCCGCGGGTCACCAGCGCCTTGACGGAGCACACGCGGCGGCCATTGCAAAAGATCCACCACCGTCGAACAGAGCACCCCACCCACACCCGAGAGCAGCACCATATCCACCTGACTCCCCAACACGTCGCAAATTTCATCGGGCTCCGTCAGCGGTGCATTGGCGCCAGGAAGTTGCAGGGTAGAGCTCATCAAGGGCTCTCCCAACTCCGTGAGCAGCATTTCACACAGGGGATTAGCGGGTATGCGCACACCAATACTGCGCTTTTTCGGGTCAGCGAGGCGCCGCGGCACATCTTTGGTCGCTGGTAGAATGAAGGTGTAGGGTCCGGGCAAGGTCTTACGCAGCAGCGCGTAGGCACGATCATCCAACTTGGCATAGTCCGTCACTTGGGAAATGCTGGAAAACAGCAGCGACAGGTCATGCTGCAAATCCAGTTGCCGGATGCGCCGCAGCCGTTCTTGGGACTCTCGTGCCGCCACCATACAACCCAAGGCGTAGCAGGTGTCCGTTGGATAAACCAGCAAACCTCCGGCACGCAGTACCTCAACCGCTTGCGCCAGCAGTCGCGGCTGTGGATTCAGGGGATGCAATTCTACACATAACGCCATGACATCCTCCTTAGGACGCAAGATGGCCTTCAACGGGCAGACACCCCGAGACACGAAATGGATACCGCCACAACTCAAGCGGGAATGATACGTCAGCCACGCCCGGTCCCGCCAGCCTTTCCCCGACCCTCGACGCGCCCCATGACAGACTGACCAAGACAGAGCCCATTGAGAGCGCTGCCACTGAGGAGCGCCCCGGCGCGCCTCCTACCGCTGCCTGCTGGGTCGTGGTGAATTACTGTGCGGACACTGCCCGCAATGTCAGGGGCGAACCCCTTTGTTGCCGCAGGGGCACCACAACAAGATGTGCGCTATAATCATCAACCCCACTGACAGAATTTTAAGGAGGCGGCAAATACAATGCCCGCAGATAACGTCCGTCCGACCTGGTCTCAGGCCGATATTCCTTACGCTGCCATTGAAAAGGAAAAGATCATCGGCAACATGGACTGGTTCTATCTATTAGCCAGTGCTTCCTTTGTAGAAACACTGTCTGATCTCTACACCCGTAACCTGGTGGAATACTATCAGGAAAATGTGAGCGCCACCATGTGGTTGCGCCAGGAATGGGAGCTCGAAGAGGTACAACATGGGCGCGCATTGCGCCAATATGTGCTCACCATTTGGCCGGATTTTGATTGGGAACGTGCTTATCAGGGCTTTGTAGACGCTTATGTGCCCTACTGTCGCACCGATTTACTAGGACCCACTCACGCCTTGGAAATGGCTTCACGCTGCGTCGTCGAGACAGGTACGGCCAGCTTCTATACGATGATTCAGGCGGCCAGCCCGGAGCCCGTACTGTGCCAGCTCGCTGCACGCATCCGCGCCGACGAAGTCCATCACTACAAATATTTCTACCAATTTTTTCTGCAATACCAAGCACGCGAGAAAAATTCACGCTGGCGCATTGGCCGTGAACTCTGGAAACGTGTAGCCGAGGTGGATCAGGAAGACAGCTATCTTGCCCTCAAAAATGCTTTTGAAGTAAAAAATCCGGGGCAGCAATTTTCCCTGGAGGATTTCTCGGCATTTCGACAACGCATGAGCAGTTGGATAAGTCGTCACTATCCTTTTGACATGGCGATGAAAATGCTGCTCAAACCGGTCGCCCTACCCCCCATGCTGCAAAAGGCCGTACTCCCCTTACTGACGCGCAGCGCACGGCGCGCCATCATCAATTAACCGCGTCACCGTGGGAGTGCTACCTGCCAGCTCCATCAATCGTCATCGCCCCAGCCACGGTCGTGCTCATGGTGCCAGTAATGCTCATGACGCCGATACCAGCGCGGAGGCGGAGGCGGTGCATAATAGTAAGCCGGTGGAGCGGCATAATAGGTGGGCGCTGGATAGACAACGCCGGGAACGCCGATGGATAAGCGCACTGCCGGGCCACCCCAGCCATCCCGATCCGCAAACGCAGGATTCGACAGCAACAGGATACCCGCACCCAACACTGTCGCCGACAGCAGAAAACGCCATTTACATTTATTAGTGGACATCACTTCCTCCGCATTCTTCTCAATAATGACGGGAGACGGTCACCCGTCGGCTACAGGGACCGTACCGTAACAGACGCATACTGTGGGTGAGGGGCGGCCGAAGATTGATGGGCAGACTCTTCCGGCGTGAGCAGCAGCCAGTCCGCCCGCTCGACATGACCCATCACCATCTGCGCGTCGCCCACCATCCGCAGGCCGTTGGACACCATCGGTCGGGCAGAGGTAGTTGTTGTTGGATCCAGTGGCGTTATCTCATGCACAAAACCCCCCAAAGCGATGAAAGGTGCGGCAATCAGTGCCGTGAACAGGGCATTATAGATGGGCTTCTTCATAGCTAATTCCTCTACGATCATTACACACCCTCACTTAAGCAGTTTTCATGCCATACCACCGAAAAATCAGCGGCGCCAACATGCAAGAAAGCCTGAAACGCCCACCCATAGGGCCACGGCCCCTTTTGTGATCATTTACCGTCAAATACGCCGCTGCAAAAAAGTTTAGCCTCAGGATCAGGTATCACACCAGGCTGTCGCCATATGCCGACGGCACATTCCCTTCTCGTTATTTTATATCGTGCAAATAACCACCTAGCAACGTGGCCAAGTGACTACAACAAGCAGCATGAACAGAAGCGCTCAGTCATCACCTGTGATAGGATAGCGCTCCACGCAACCCAATGCCCATTTATGGCTCCATAAATGGCTTCAGCAAAGGAGCGGCATGTGATTCAGCGGACGATCATTTTACCGATCAGCATCTGGAATTCTTCAAACAATAGACCTATCTTTTCATATTTATCCTGGTTAGGCACATGCCTTGTCATACTGATCTTTCCGCTGTTGGCACATGCCTCCAGCACGCCGGTGTCACAGGCCAGCGCAGCGCTACAATCGATACACCACGATTTGTCAAAAAATGTCGATTTACAGCAACTTCTGAGCTGGCAAAAAGTCGTAAGCGTGACCAACGACAACGCGCACCGGTGCATAACCGAAAGGAGCAGCAACCTCAGTCAAATAGATAAGGGTCTGGGCATACTGGGACCCGCTGCTGCCGGCGAACCAAAGAATCTCAGTGCATTACGCCTGAAACTACAGGATGAGCAAAAAAATCTCAGCGGAGAACTCGCTACCTGCAAGGTTCTCGCCGTCGCAAGCGCAGATCTAAGCGAGCAAATCAGCAAAAAACGTGATGCACTACATGACGAATTGCTCTTACGCCATGATCACAGCATCTGGAAACAGGCAATTGCCCTTCAATCCGTCCCTGCCGCTACCTGGATTGACGAACAACATTTCTGGCTCGGTCATAATGGACGTTCTATTTTTGCACAACAGAACTTACAGATATCCATAGGAATTGGTGTATTTATATTTGTGTTATTATTTATTTTACGTGCGTCCATAGCCAAAATAATTTATCGCACACTGAACTTACCTGCTGTACAACATAATTTTTATCACTATATACCATTGCTGGCTGGCATCGCTGCCGTTGCAACGGCAACCGATCTCACAGACACTCTTTCGCCCCTCGTTGCCCTCATATTAGGCACCTGGGGCGGCTACGTCTTTATCTCCATGTTACTCGCATTGGCTCTAAGTCCGTCGGGAGTAGTCAGCCGTCATTCGCCTTGGGAACCGCAGACGCTACGCCCCGCACTGCGAACCTTACGATTCATCGCTGCCTTATCCATATTTGGTCTCACCTGGATCAGCATTTCTCCCAATGATCCATTATCGCCGATAGGGCCGGCCTTTTTTGGATCCATTTTCCACCTGGTACTTCTCGGCGCAGTATTTTGGCTGGTCTGGCAGACCGAACATCGAAAATATTTCCGTGCCTATCCGCTGCTTAGGATACTCATACTCTTAGCCTTGATCGCTACCGCCATATTCACTACCACCGGTTATCGCAATCTTTCTAACTATCTGTTATTCGGCCTATTAACGTCCATGCTCGCCTTCGGCGTGGGGCTATTTTTTTCCTGGACGCTTGCCGATTTTTGGATACAGACAGCGCAAAAATCCGGGCGCTGGCAACGTCTCCTGCGCCAACGCCTCGGTCTGAAAGAAGATCAACCATTGCCCTGGATAACATGGTTCAGTGCAATGAGTTACACCGCCGTGTGGTTAGGCATAGTGGCTTTTATTTTATATGCCTGGGGTCTGACGCATACCGGATTTACGCTGATCGGGAAATATTTCATCACCGGTTTCTCCATTGGTAGCTTTCATATTCAGCCTTTTCGCTGGGTGATTGCTGTGCTCCTGCTCATGCTGCTGTTCAACATTAACACCCTGATCCAGAAATACCTGTCCGACAACTCCCGGATTATTGGACACTTGGAAAGCGGGGCCCGCCACTCCGTACTGTCCATCGTCAGATATATGGGATTTATCATCGCCGTACTGATTGCGCTTTCCACCGCGGGTGTAGCGCTGCACAATCTTGCCATCATCGCGGGCGCATTATCCGTTGGCATCGGCTTTGGGCTGCAAAATATCGTCAATAATTTTGTGTCTGGCCTGATTCTGCTATTGGAGCGTCCCATTCGTGTTGGTGACTGGATTCAGGTGGGTACCACTCAGGGATATGTGCAGAAGATGAGCATCCGTTACACCCTGATCCTTACTTTTGACCGCACTGAAGTCTTCGTTCCTAATTCTGAACTGATCTCTAGCCAGGTGACCAACTGGATGTACACAAATAGCGTGTTGCGCCTCATGATCCCCTTCAGCATTGCCCATGATGCCGATATCCCGCTGGTAAAGGAGTTGCTGGTAGCGGAAGGTCAAAATCACCCCGACGTATTGCAAGATGATCCGCGCGGCATTCCGCCCACCGCATTATTGCTGGATGTCAGCGAAAATGCACTGCAGTTCTATCTGCGGGTGTATCTGGACGACTGTAACAAGAGTTATAACGTGCAGACTGACCTGCGTGCTTCCGTGGTGGAAAGTCTGCTCCGCCACAACGTAGCACTGGCGCACCAGCAGCAGGACGTCCACATTATTCCCGGCCAGATTTTACCCACGGACGGGAATATGGCTCAGCCGACGGCGGGGCATTAACCATCAGGTTATCGCGATGGATCAGCATCGGTACATCCCCTGTCACTTCGGGATCGTCAGCCAGTTCACCACTTTTTCAGAGTAACAAGTCGTTGATTACCAAATTATCACGATGAATCAGCACATCTTCCAACACCTCAGGATCATCCGCCAGTTCATGACTCTGTTTCCGGCAGCAGCGGGCGGCGACC
>NZ_JBYCKR010000010.1:0-9316 GCF_057473505.1 Acidithiobacillus sp. TH-A35
AACGCCAGGGTGCCATTGCCGTGATCGAAATGGCGGCTGGTGACACGACTGCTTGATCTACCCCCTGTAGACGCGGAATTGCTACGTAGTGAGTCGCAACTTCATGGCAAATTGTTCAGGATGGATGCGATTGAACAAGGGCAAGGCAGGCGGCGTGTAGCAACGGGCAAGCCCGCTGCCCCACGCCGCATCCCTCACTCGCGCCGGTGGCGCTCGACGGGGAATGGCTGCTGCGACAAGTGCAACGCGGAGCATCGCCTGGTGAGGTGGTGCCGCACTGGCCCCGCGAGGGCACCGCGCTGCCTGGAAAATTGGGGTGTCGGGCGGAGCCTGACCAGGATGTTGTGCATACAGCCGCCGCCCTCACCCCGCGAGGGCCCCGCGGCTGTATGCACAACACTTATCCTGTACAGAATTTGACGGTCATCTGTCCACCACCTCGCCACGGAAGCACGCGGCGGGCGCAGTTCTCGGAAACTGTCCAGAAGCCACCACCTCGGCGCCACCATCCGCACCCTCATCGCACCCAAACTTCCGGGCGCGATCGCGTCGCCACCAGCAGGCTCCAGAACATTGCGGGCATGTACCACCACGCGCCGGTCGCCGCTCGACGGCGCAGCCAAGCCTCCAGCGGCCCTCAAAACGGTTTGGCAGGCAAGAAAAAGCCCGCGCGCGGCGGGCTCTGGGTGTTCTCGAAACTCACCTGGCATTACACCAGGCGGACACCAGCAATCAAGACTGGATTGAGAGAGCGCCAAGCCGTTGATTCACGGGCTTTGCCTTCTCGATTGCTTTAGTTCTCAAAAACGGTCATTTAACTAAGTGAACAAGTTATATCGATTCTGAGCGATTAGGATCACAGAATCGGGATTAATTGCAAGCCGGAGTGCACATCGGTGCACTGGCTATAGGGGTTCCATCCGGCCCGGATGGTATCCAGTAATGACCACCCCCACAACTATACCAACCAACTACACCTATGGGGAAAGGACCCCATATACCTCCGCTGACGGCGGCGGTATATATAATGTAATAACTGGTCATGGTTTGCGTTATTGGATCAAGCATCTCATATCCGTCTAGAATGCCAGCAATCCATGGCCCGATAAATTTAAATGCCGGCCTATTTGGACTTGATCCATCATAACCAGATGCCACGCTAGTGCATTTCGCGTAGTTTATTGTATCATTTTCTTCGGCCGATATGCTGTTTTCTAATGGCGGTCGCGGACATATCTTTGTACTAACACTTGCCCCGATATCCATCTCGGCGTATAATAATTTCGGTGAATAAGAATAATTCTTAGCAAGATAATTCCAGTCAGGCGGTGGATATCTGTGATTCTGTAACTGCAAATACAATCCCCCCAAATCATCCGTAATGCTTGTCCGCAGATGCTTTTCAAGGTAGTAATTCAAACCGTGGTCGGCAAAGCAAGAGGCATCCGTGCCAAGATTCGACAAGCTCGTCGGTGCAACGTAGTCTGTGCAAAGCTGCGAAGCATTTGGCATCGGGGGCGGGTTTCCAGGATTGAGCACGGCGTCGGCCACGGAAGCAAGCTTGATCACTTGGTCATCGCTGTTGAGCGTGTACTGCCCTGCTATCAACGACGATGGTGGCGCAATACCGTACGAAGCAATGAACCACCCCCCCATGCCGTTATTGTTATTAGACTTTGCGTTATTGGATACGTAATATTGATAGAGTGGGTAAGCGAACAGATTGCCCTGGGAGTGCGCCGTCAGCAGAATGTCATCCCCTGCGGCATTCCAGCCATCCATCGCCGACTCCATCGACGACAAATCCGCTTGCGTCGGCGGATGCGCGACGGCATAGGCGGTTTGTGAGGCCGTGAGATAAATAACGCTCGCGGACTCCGGGTGCATGAAGAGGTACAGCATGTAGTCGAACCAGTTCGGCGAGGTGCGCGCATTCAGATGCGCGATCTGCCACAGCGTCTCGATGATGTCCTGAAAAGCCCCTGTGACTAGGCTCAGGGCACTTTGCAAAGTGCCCTGGTCGGCTGGCAAGTTGTTCAGACCGCTTTCGTTGTAGAGCCTCTCGAAATCGCCGTTCTGACACATGGCGGTGTCGGATGGGTTGTTGCATATGGCGGATTTTAATAATTTTAAATCGGATTTAGCCCCCTTTTTTGTCACAAATACGCCATTGATAAATGGGATGACAATCTTATGTGCCGGGCAAGTTTGCGCCAGCGCGATGTCATGGGACGTCACGGGCACCAGGCATGTCGCCCAAACGGCGACCAGCAGAAACAAACGAGGCCATCGCTTCATCATGTTCTGCATCAGTAAGCTTTACAGGTGTTGCCGGAAGGAAGCCCGCTGGGCCCTGTCGGCGCGTCGTTATAGGCCATATAGGCCTTCTGGCGAAGCGGCGTGTTGGCGATCATGAAGTCAATGGCATCGCTCCAGTCGTGGCCGTTAAATGCGCTACCCAACGAATCACCAAGGCAGTTAATTGCATCCCCATCTTCGGCATCTGCGTTTGCGACCGCCTGCTTATTCGTTAAATCCACAAGTAAATCATCCTGTGTCGAATGCGCATACTGCACCATGGCCGCCTTCTGGGCGGGGGTCATGGGCAGTCCTTGAATCCAGTTGTAGATGTCCACCCGGATGCCATGCGCGTTGGTGATTCCGGCGATGGTCGGGGTTTGATCGAGCAAATTGGGATGGGCGATCATGTAACGCGCCGAGTTCAGGACATAGTCACGCAGCGCCTGCCCCGTCAGAACGCCCTGCACAGGCTGTGGCGTTGGCGGCATCGGCCAGGGCGCCTTGGCCGCTGTCGAGGCGGCTGAGGCAGGCTTGGCGGGCGACGAGGCGGTGGACTTGGGCGTCGAAGCGGGCTTCGCAGGCGATGAGGCCGCAGGCGCGGTGGACGTCGTTCCTGGCTTGCAGGTTGGGCAACTCAGGGTGGCACTTCCCGAGCCACCTCCACCACAAGCCCCCAGGGTCAACGTCGGTGCCACAACCATCGCCAGCCAGACGGCCACGCGTGTCATTCCAGAGTTCAAGCGCACGAGGCCACCCCTTGAGAATTGTTAGAAGCTGTGCTGCAGCGTCAGGCCCAGCACCGGATACCAGCGCAGATGATTCATCGTGGTGGCCAGCGCCTGCCGCTGCGCATTCAGGTCGTTCTGTAGCGCCGCCTGCTGGGCACCGCCAAGCGTGGTGACGCCCTGGAGGTTCACCGTGGCGCTGCCTTGATCCAACACCCCCAGATCCACCTGCCAGTGCCAGCCCGTGGCGACCGAGGGCATCTCCCCTCTCCAGCCCACCCCCAAATAGGGATCCCAGCGCGCATAGCGTGCCTGACCATTCAGGCTGCTCACATCCTGCGCGCTGTAGGTGTGGCCGTTGAGGACATAGCCCCCAGCCGATGGGGTGGCCTGCAGGTTGATGCGTGAGGCGTTGTAGAGCAACCCGGCGCTGAGAAAAAAGCGGCCCTGAAACGGCGCATAGTTCGTCCGCAGCATGGCGCTGCGCAGATGCACCGCGCCGTCCGTGTGGCCCCCACCGCTGTCATAGCCGTGGTTCAGATTCGCCGCTTGAAGGGACGCCTCAATGCGCAGATGTCCGGGCACGATGTCGCGACTGACGCTCAGTCCAGCACCGAGGGTACTGAGGCCCACTCCTGCGCTCCAGGGGGATGCAGCGCGGGCTGGCACGAAACCTGGCAAACACAAGGCCAAAATCCATAGCAGTGCGTGCCGGTTCATGTAATCGAGGTGAAGTCAGGGTTTTGTGAGGTTCAAACCCAGTGCAACATAGTTGCCACAGTTTGGCAAGAAAAAGTCATCGCGGAGTGGTGGCTTCGCCTGCAAAGTGCAACAGTCTGAAAATAAGACAATTTGCGCCAATCTGTCTCATCATCGACCGAAGTGGCGCATCGTCATGACCGAATCAGGCCATGCTGATTCGGTCATCGGCGGCGAACAAATCAATGTCCACCCGGATGCTGCGAGCCAGCACCTCAGGGATTTTTGCTTTGCCTTTGCCCGGACGTAAGCGCACCAGCCCACAGGCTTCGAGTTTTCCCAAGGTGCGGCTGACGTTGGGTTCGGCGCGGTGCAACCGCTTGGCCAGCGCAGCAACAGACTCAGGGTGCATTTGGTCGATGGCTGCGAGCAATTCGCGGTTCTCCGCCGTCAACAAGCGCAGCACCGCTCCAGCGGATTCATAGGAAACACCGCCCGCGTTGGCAGGGGCAGGGCGTTCGCCACGCACGACCGACAGCATTTCGGCCTTGAGGTTTTGCAAGGTTTGCACTTTAGTCGGTGTCATGTCATTGCTCTCCAATCACCACAAACGGCACATGCAAGTCACGCAATGTGCGTTCGACTTCATCGAAAAAATCCACCAGAAGCTGCTCGACCGAGGCAAAGGCATAAGGGCGCCCTGGATCATCCACGGTGCGGTGCCAATGGTCAGCCTGCACTGGCGCAGCAACAAACCGGCTTCCGCTATGAGAAACGAGGTGCGCATTGTCAAAACCGACGAGGCGCTGGCCTTCTGGCGCGTGCAGGGTCAAGGAGTACGCCAAACCATGCGGCACGCGGACAGACGGTTCGATGCGCCTGACTTCAAACTTGAGGAAGTGCCCACTCTCCAAGATGTGACGCCTGCCGTCGTAGCCGAGCAGCAGTTCAAATTGATATTCGGGCAGAGCATCAAATCCCATGAGGATAGTATAGCGCCATGACAGTGGCTGTTTGAGCAAGTTTCAGACGGCGGAATGCGCGAGTCAGCAACAGACTTAGCAATGAACTTGCGGGCCAACATCCTGCCACATGCTATAGTCCTATACGATAGCCATAGCATCCTATAGGGCTATAATTCTAAGGGTGATGCGTATGACAGTAAAAGCTCAAATCTGGGCAGTTGTCGGTCAAAAGGGCGGCAGCGGTAAGACGACTACGGCCGTGGGTCTAGCGGTGGAGGCCGTGAAAGCGGGGCGGCGTGTTGCCGTGATTGACCTTGATCCACAGGCGACCGCCGCGAAGTGGGGCGACAGGCGAGAGGACAAAGAAAGCCCCGCAGTGGTGTCCTGTCAGGCGGTGCGCTTGCCGCAAGTGCTGGCGGCGGCAGAGGGGCAAGGGGTGCAACTTGTCATCATCGACACGCCAGGTAAGAGCAACGAAGGGGCCATTGCCGCCGTGAAGGTGGCGAATCGCGTTTTGGTGCCCATTCAACCCCATATGTTCGACATCGAAACGTTGGAGAGCGTGGCCGAAATCTTGGGATTGGCCGGGAAGCGCCCCGAAGCTGCCACCGTAGTAGTGACACGCGCACCGACCCAGGGGAGGCGACACGAGGACGCACGAGAGGCACTAGAAGGCCGGGGCTACGCTTTCGCGCCGGTTGTTTTTCAGCGGGCGGCGCACGGCGACGCCAGCAATCTAGGGCTGACGGCCAGCGAATATGAGCCAGGGGGAAAAGCCGCCATTGAAATGCGGGCACTCTACGACTATATTAATATCGAACTATAGGCCTATAGGAATATTGCGAATGACCACAGTCAAGAAAACCACGCTTTCCGCAGCACTTCACGCGCAAGCTGGTAAGCCACAACCAGGTGTGGCGACTAGGGCGGAGCCAGCCTCGAACAAGGACAAGACAGCCCCGGCCACCGTGTTGGTCGGCGGACATTTTCCGCCTACGGTTCGCCGCACGTTAAAGCTGTTGGAGGCCGACACTGGAAAGCGGTTGAATGAATTGCTAGGCGAAGCGATCAACGACCTAGCGGCGAAGTACGGCAAGCCACAACCTTACGCCGCGCAGGAATGACCGCGCTCAACAACCAACTGGCCGAGATTTTGGCAATTCGGGCTGCGGTGCGTGAGCGCGTGACCGATAGGCGCATCGAGACAGCTCGACTGACCGAGATGGAACCGGATGGCAAGGCATGACGACGAGGAAACACCAATCCATAACGAAGGCAGGCCATAAATTTTTAGATGCCGCCGTCGAAGTCCAGCTAGAACGGGCGACCCTTGAGGACGTTGCTTATATTGCGCGGCAATTTGTGCAGGCAACTTTGCCGCACAGCGACCCACAGGCGAATACGTGGAGCCGGAGAAATGGTAATTACACGCTAAGCCTACAAACTGGTTTCGACAGCAACGGAGAGCCAATAGGTTTGCCATTTGGAGTAATCCCGAGACTACTGGTTTTCTGGCTTGTGACCGAGGCTGCGAAAACCAAAAGCCCGATTTTGGAATTAGGGCATAACCTCGCGGAATTCATGCGGCAAATTGGCTTAGATCCGACGCACGGCGGAAAGAAAGGCGACCCGCAGCGACTTGAAATCCAGATGCGCCGGTTTTTCAGCACCAGGATTGCGTTTTTTGAGCAATTAGGCGAAGGCACAAGGCGCGGCGAAAGTGCCGAATTTATGCAAGTGGCGCGGTCTTATACGCTTTGGTGGGATACAAAGACGCCACAACAGGGTGCGTTATGGGGTAGTTCCGTAAAGCTAGATCGTGAGTTTTTCGAGGCCATTACCGCCGCACCTGTTCCGGTTGATATTCGCGCTTTGCGCGCCCTGAAACGAAGCCCACTTGCACTTGATCTGTACGCACTGTGTTGCTACGAAGCACACCGAGTCCAGCGCACAGGCCGAGCACGGGTGATCCCTTGGCGGGCATTGATGAAACAGCTAGGGGCCGACTATGCAGGGGAGAGTGCCGCGCAAAATTTCGGGGTGAAGTGCCGCGCGGCACTGCGCAAGGTGTCCGCCGTGATGACCTTGCGGCTAGGCGATACCAAAGGCGGATTGTCGATCCTGCCGGGCAGTTTGCCAGCCATTGTTCCGCAGGCCGTTGGCTTAGACAGCATGTGCATAGCGAGCGAAGCGGATACGGCATAGATGCGAAGCTATGCCATTGTTTTTACACGATCTTTTGCGCACAGGTGGACCTGTGGACAAGAAAAGTTATCCACGCGGAAACGGTATAGGCCCCAAACGACTAGGGCTACAGGGGGAAATTGAAGTTATCCACGCGGAAACGGTATAGGCGGAGTACGCGGAAACGGTATAGACATCCTTTAGCTTTAAGCCTTTAGAAATCTTCCTAGTAGTTGAACGGCCACAAAAAGTGGACAACTTGCGCAAAGGCTAGAGTCAAAGTGCCCCCGCCTTGCGGGGAGGACACGCCCCGTTGGGGCTTGAGGCCCCCAGGTGCGTGCGGAGCTGAGGTTCGCTCTCGATACCTTTGCTTCATGCCAAGGACAATCCAAAGCGGCTTTGCAAGGTGGTGGAGTGCCGAAGGCATCGCGGAAGCGTTGCAGAGCCTCTAGGCGGGCTTTGTAGGGTTGGGTTTAGGGGTTGGCCTTGGTTTGGGTCTGGAAAGCCTTCAAAAGGCTTTTTGAGGCGATGTGGGCGGCAGGCGCAGTCTGTCCACAGGAGCTGGGTTGGCCCTTGCAGATGCACCAGCTCGTCCAGCAGGGGGCAAGGGGCAGCATGCCCCCTCTACACCAGGCCAAGCGCTAAGCGCGCAGGCCATGCTCGGGCGCAGCCCGCACTTTGTCCTTCTCTGCCTTCTGGCTTGCCCGGTCAATCCGTCGAGGATGGCCCGCTTTTCGTTTTGCGGAAAAGTGTTGAGGCCATGATGGCCGATAACTTCATGTCTGAGGCTTGCTTTGAAGTCGGTTTCATCCAATACGAAGGTAAGGGCAACCTGGAGGCTTCCTCGTTCGTCAGCTCGCGTACTTGGCCGATAGGCTGCTTTTGCGGTGTGGATTTTGCGTGCATTCTTGAGATTGCCATAACGGTTGATTCCTTATCGAATTTCATTATCGGATGCTTGCGAACCGAGAATGTTGGTTATCTTTTTTGTCATGCGAAATTGTTCAGTGTTGGTCGTTCATTGGTCGCTCGTTGATCGCTCATTGGTCACTTTGTTGCTACGTCATTAGTCGCAAGTTCGTCGCAAATTGTTCAGTATGCACGTGGCGAAATGAGGGCAAGATGGGCGGCGTGTAGCAACGGGCAAGCCCGCTGCTACACGCCGCAGCCCTCACTCGCGCCGGTGGCGCTCGACGGGGACAATCGAGACCAACCAGGCCGCTACCGCTTCCAAAGAGCAGACCCAAACCATGCAACCCAAACCGAACGATAAGCCCAAGTCAAAACCCCGGCGCGAATGCAAACGTCTCGCTGTGGCCGTGAATCCCGAAGAAGCCGCGCAGATTGAAACCTTGGCAAAAACCACGGGATTGAGCACGTCAGCTTATTTACGCCGACTCGGCATGGGATTCACGCCCGTAACCATCGTGGATCACGAGGTGTATTTGCAGCTTCTGCGCGAAGGTGCAGACTTGCGGCGCTATGGCGGACTGCTCAAGATGTGGCTCACCGACGATGCCCGCCTACGCGCGCACGGCGAGGCCAAGGTGCGCGGCTACATCAGCCGCTTGATGGCGCGCACGGACGCCATCACGGCTGAAATACACGCGCTGACAAAACGGCTTGTGCCCATGCGCGATGAAAGTTAGCCAAGCCATCGGAGGAAGAAGCCATGACACGCATCCGCAGGAATCCAGACGGCACACGCGATCTGCTGTCGTGGTCCTACTCCGCAGGTGGCCAAGAGGCCGCCAACGAGGCGCTACGCGCCACGCTGGCCGAACTCGAAGCATCCAACCGGCAGGCCCGCGCCGAGTGGGAGCGTCTGAGCCCCGAGGAACGCGAGCGCCGCACCGCCGAGTTCCACCGCCAAGAGGCCGACATCCCGCTTTTCTTGCGCAAGAAAGAAAACCAGTAGCGCGAGCCAAGCGGGCGATTGCGCACCGAGAATCATGCGAAGTTTTCGTGTGTTGCTCGTTCGTTGCGCGCTCGTTGATCGCTCATTGCTCGTTCGTTGCTCGCTCTGTAGGGGTAGACCAAGCAGTCGTGTCACCAGCCGCCATCTCGATCACGGCAGGTCGAGCCGGGTGTTCATATCGAGATCGAACCGACCATACGGGTTGACGTGTTCCCAGATCAGCGGCGTCAGGGCGGCATAGTCGCGTGGTGTGAACCTGCCCTGCCAATGCGGCTGTGCCAGCACCTTCTGGATCATCAGCGTGTTGATGTAGACCATACAGTTCTGGATCAAGTGCAGCGCGAGCATGCTGACCTCGTGATCCTCGCGGCGGTTGCTCGCCATCTCGCCCCGGCGGGCGAAGAACACGAAGTCGGTCGCGCCGTTCCACTGCTCGACTACGTTCAGCCCTTCGTTGATTTCCCGGCGCAACGCCTCGTCGTGCAGGTAGCGGCACAGGAAGATAGTCTTGATCGCCTTGCCCA
>NZ_JBYCKR010000011.1:0-1728 GCF_057473505.1 Acidithiobacillus sp. TH-A35
CACTCCCGGCCAGCGCGCTGGAAGAAGTGATTCAACAGGCTCAGGCACTGGATATGGACAAAGTCCGCGAAGAAATCGCCGCCCAGCCGGATACAACACACTGACCGCCACATCGGTGTCTGGTCAGGCGCCGACGCTTTATGATCATCACCGATGGGGTTAACGCCTGGCCGACACATGCCGCACCCCCAGAAAATGCATGTTCAGCGGAATTTCTATTTTGCGGGTTTGTTCCGCGAGCTGCTTTGAGAACGGCATATACGGGAAGGAGAGCCGGATAATCCGTTCCGCTGCCGCATCCAGGGCTTTGTTCCCCGACGACTGCTCCATGATGATGCGCTTGAGGTCTCCCTGCGGATTCAGTACCACCTTGACCTTAAGCTGCCCGACCATCTCTCCCGGGTAATTGAGATCACCGATCCGCTCCAGTTTCTGTATCCATCCGGCGATATAAAAATCCGCCACCGGCCCCTTTGGGTTCTCAAACTTCGGTAACGGCGGGCTGGCCGTTGCGGCGCGGGCCACCTGATCCATTTGTTGCTCCAGCCTGCCGATGCTGATATGGGGCAAAGCCTGGGGCTGCGCACTGGGAGACGCCGGTGTCATCTCTGGAGTTACGCGCTGCGTCAGAGGATGCGTTCGCGCCGGGACCCGACGGGGTTGCGTCACTGATCGCAGTCTCGGCTGCGGACGTGCGGCGGGCACGACCCGATGTGGCACTGCTACCGGCCTGCTGGGCGGCACGACCCGGGGCCTGGCGGGACTGGGCGCCTGGGGTCGAATGGGTCTCGGCATGATGCGGAAGGTCTTGTGGACCGTGGTTTGATTCGGTAACGCCTGCATTTTCGGCTTCTGGATGTGTACAAAGAAAAAAATACCCGCCGCCATAAGCAGGGCGGAGAGCAGCAACCAGGGCAGCAGGCTCTCGCTCCAGTGGGGCTTTTCCTCCGGAACCAGAAAATAAAACTTGTGTTCAGCGATAGCCAATCGTCCTAACCTCGCGGCCACGCCGCCCCACGCAATTCAACCCACCCCCGCTCCGCGGGCACTGGGCTTAAGCTTGAATCATCGACAGCCCTGAGTAAAGACGGCGCACCATACTCAGGCCGCGGGCCTTCGCGAACGGGGGATGTGGGGCAGAAATCCGGCCAGCACACCGAGCAAAGGCAGGAAAGCGCATATCCGATACACCACCTGGATACTCCAGACGTCTGCCAGCTCCCCGAGCAATGCAGCACCTACGCCACCCAGACCAAAAGCCAGCCCGAAAAACAAACCAGAGATGGTCCCGACCTTGCCGGGCACCAATTCTTGCGCGTACACCACAATGGCGGGGAAGGCTGAGGCCAGCAAAAAGCCAATGATCACCGTCAAAATAGCGCTTAGCGTCAGACCCACATAGGGCAAGGCGAGGGTGAAGGGCGCGATCCCCAGCAAAGAAACCCAAATCACCTTCTTGCGGCCAATCCGGTCCCCAATCGGCCCACCCATCAATGTCCCTGCTGCCACCGCCGCGAGGAAAATGAAAAGGTGCATCTGCGCTTCCTGGGTTACGATATGAAAGCGCTGTATCAGGTAGAAAATCAGGTAGCTGCTGATGCTGGTCAGATACAGAAACTTGGAAAACATCAGCACGACCAGAATGATAATGCTGCGTCGCACGAGTTTGGGAGGCAGCGTGGGCGCCACGATCTTTGCCGCCGGCCTTTTGGGCTGACGGTGCTGATG
>NZ_JBYCKR010000012.1:0-7524 GCF_057473505.1 Acidithiobacillus sp. TH-A35
TATCTGGCCATTTACGCCCTACTGTCCCGGGAGCTCTACATCAACGATCTCTACGTGCGAGTGACGCAGCTCCTGCTTAGTGCTTCTCGTCGTCTCAACGTCTGGCTACGCTGGAGCTGAGGCCATGGAGTGGATCGTTTTGTTGCTTGCCGCCGTCCTGCTCCCGGTCTTCCCCTTGAGCTGGATATTCAATCGTCTGATAGGCTCAGCCCCCGGCCCGTGGGGGCGAGCCCTCGCCATCCTGGTGCTCCCGCAGCTGGGAGTTTTACTGCTCTACCACACAGGTCCCTTGGCCTTGCTCCTGCTACCCCTGTCGCTGCAGCGGATCTGGCTGATGCTGGTTCTCTTTACCAGCGTGTTTTACGCCTTTCGTGCCGTCAGTGCTCGGGAAATCAGTATTTGGTCGCGGCTAATGGCGAGCTCTGGCCTGACTTTGAGCTGGCTGCTGGTGGCCAATGGTGCCCAAGTGCACAGTGTCGCGCTTTTTGTCCTGGCCTTGTCTTTGCCCGCGGCCCTGCTGATGATCTGGGCGGGGATGCTCAGTGACCGCATGGGAGGAGCTTATCTGGGTCTGCAAGGTGGGCTGGCTACGGTTCTGCCACGTCTTTCGGCACTCATCACCCTCAGTGCCCTGGCCCTTGTGGCCACTCCGATCTTTCCGAGTTTTTTCGGACTCTTGCAGGTATTTCACCGGCTCGATCTTGCTTGGCTCTGGCCTTTGCTTCTGTTACTCCTTATTTGGGGCTGGTCCGCTGGCCGTTTCCTGCAGGACCTGCTTTTTGGTATCTATCGGGGTGAGCCCATGGTTGACCTGGGTCTGGGAATCACTTGGGCCGGGGCCGTGGTCCTGTTTTTCTTCGCATTGTCTGGACTGATTTGGAGTGGAGCATGGACAGGAATCTGACTTTGGGTGACCGGCTCAAGGTCCGGTCGATGATCTATGTGGCCAGCGAGCCGATCCCGCGTTTCTGGCCCATGCGCACCTTCATTCACCACAATCCCCTTTTCGGTCTGGAGCATTTGCCCTTCGAGGAGGCTGTAGAGGAGGGGGGTCGCCTTTTTAATGGGCGCGGCTACCTACCTCGTCAGCACTATCAGGGCTACCGTCGAGAAGGAAAAGTGGATGACTCTGCTCTGCGGCGCTATGTGCGCCGCTTCGTTGAAGATCAGGCGGTGGATCTGCCAGGCATCGATGTCGATGCCTGGCTCTGGACATTGATCACAGAGTGTTCTGCAGAACGACTGATAGCCAGTCACGACTGGCTCGATGGCGAGGCCTTGGCGGCCGTCCTGCGGGGGCGCTCAGCGAAGCTCGACAGCAGAGTAGTAATCGAGGGGCTCCATACCCTTCTGGCCCGCAAGATCGCTCACGACGGGCCAGTTTACGCCAATGTGGATCGTCTCTTCGGTACGGACATCGGCAGTACCCTCAATGACCTGTTGGTAAAAAGCTGCCTCGACTTTTTTGACGAGGGGCAGTCGGCGTGGCAGGCCCCGGGGCGTGAGCAGGGCTTTTACTTTGCTTGGAAGAAAGTGGCATGGCGAAATGTTCGCTTCTTCCTGCGCGGACTGCATCTGCGTGAGCTGCTCGCATCTTCTGAGAGCCCCGAAGGAGTGATTGCCCAAATCCTCGTGCTCCTCAAGATCCCCGAGGAATCCTGGCAGAAGTACATCACTCGCCAGCTCACTCGCTTGCATGGCTGGGCTGGCTTCATCCGCTTTCGCAGCATGGCCAAGCACCACTACTGGGCCACGCGCTATCCGGCAGACCTCACGGATTTCCTGGCGGTGCGTATGGTGCTGGGTCTGGCCCTCTTACAGGAGGCGGCCCGACACCATGCTTGCCCGGGCGATGCCGAGGCCGTCCAGGACTTCGTCGAGCAGGACCCTTTCGCAGCCTATCTTCGGCTCGAACTATATGGCGGGACCATCATGCCCGGCTGGGCGCAGCGGGTGGATGATGCGCTCGCCCGCCGTTCGCAGCGGGGCTACGAAGGTCTGGCTCTGGACTACATTCAGGCCAAGCTGGTCCATGAAGCGCGACAGCAGGCCCAGGCCCTGCGGGAACTGGCGCGGCGGGTTTCTCCCACGGCCGAAGAGGCCCTGAAGACCCTGGATCCAACCCAAATTGAGCAGTTCCTGCAGATCTTGCGCAATTGGGAAAGGCGCGAAGGCTTTAACTGGCTGAAAGCGATGGAGTCCCACTACATCACCGATCTGGTGCGCAAGGTGCACCTGCCGGAGTCCAAACCGGAGAAGCGTCCCTTCGCTCAGGCCTTCTTCTGCATCGACGTTCGTTCCGAACCTATGCGCCGCCATCTGGAGGCCCTGGGGGATTACCAGACCCTCGGCATTGCCGGATTCTTTGGGGTGCCCATTGGCTACCTGGAATATGGCAAGGGTAGCGAAGTCCACCTCTGCCCAGCGGTGCAGACTCCGCGAAATCTCGTCGTCGAAATTACCGTCGAGCTGAATCTCGAGGAAGAACCTCTGTATGGGGCCCTGGAGCATGTACTGCACGACCTCAAATCCTCCGTGCTCTCGCCCTTCGTGGCGGTAGAGGCGGTGGGTCTACTCTTCAGTCTGGGGCTGATCGGCAAGACCGTGGCGCCGGTCACCTATCACGAGATCCACCAGCGCCTGCATGCCGAAAAGCCTTCCACCCGTCTGCTGGTGGACAAGCTCAATGCCGAGCAGGCTGACTCCATCATACGTGCGGTGCAGCGGGCGATGATCGTGCGGGCCTTGGGTAAGGAGCTGGGCGTGAGCCGCGATCGCGTTACCGATGACGAGGTTCGGGAGTTACGTGAGATTGTCTTGGGTCATCAGGAGGGGCAGAATTCCTTGGCTAGACGTCTGGGGCTTGCGGCTGCGGCAGAAGCGGAGTTCATCGAAAAGCTGCGCACGGTATATCGGGTGGATCGGCAGGAAACCAGCCTGCAGATGGAACGCATTGGGCGCCTCGGTTTCAGTATCGACGAGCAGGTGCGCTATGTCTCCCAGGCCCTGCTCTCGACTGGACTCAATCGCAATTTCTCGCGCTTCGTTCTGATGGTGGCCCATGAGAGTCAGACCCAGAACAACCCCTACGAGTCGGCTCTCGACTGTGGCGCCTGCGGTGGTGGTAAAGGGCTGCCCAATGCCCGGGTGATCTGCGCCATGGCCAACAAGCCCGAGGTACGGCGGCGCTTGGCGGAGAATGGCGTCGTTATCCCCGATGATACCTGGTTCCTGCCAGCCACCCATAACACTACCACGGACCAGATTGATCTCTACGATCTCGACCTCCTGCCCGCTCGGCACCTGCTCTATCTGGAGCGTTTGCGCAATGGTCTTGCGGCAGCAACCCGACGAACGGCGGCAGAGCGGATGCCAACCTTGGGAGCGACAGGCAAACTTGCCGAGGATCCCTACGCCGCGGCGGCCATGGCACGCCGCCGTGCCCACGATTGGTCGCAGGTGCGACCGGAGTGGGGTCTCTCCCGCAATCTCTATGGCATCATCGGTGGCCGGCATCTGACCGAGGGGGTAGACCTACAGGGCCGATCCTTCCTGCAATCCTACGATTATCGCCTTGACCCTAAGGGGCGCTTTCTCGAAAACATTCTGTCGGCACCAGTGGTGGTGGGCGAGTGGATCAACCTCGAGCATTATTTTTCGACGGTCGATGTCCATCACTTTGGTAGTGGGAGTAAGGCGTACCACAATGTGGCTGGGCGCTTTGGGGTGATGACCGGCAATCAGAGCGATCTGCGTACCGGTCTGCCCATCCAGTCCATATACAAGGATGGTAAGCCCTATCACGAGCCGGTGCGGCTCATCGCCCTGGTCGAGGCCCCGGCGCCTTTCGTCTTGGCCGCCGTAGGTCGCCTACCCAAGGTCAAGGCGCTAATCATGGGTGGCTGGCTGCGGGTCATAGTCCTCGACCCTGAGGATGACTACCGCGCCCTGGTGTTGGAAGATGGCGAATTTCAGGTCCACCCGGATTCGGGTCGGCAGCAGAGACTAACCCTTTTGGAGGCCAGTGCATGAATACCCTCAATCTCCATCCCTTGAAGAAGGTCGAAATCATTCTTGAAGGTGCCCATCGTGACTTTGCCACCGATCTCCTCGATCGGGCGGGGGTGAAGGGCTATTCGATCGTGGGCAACCTGTCGGGCAAAGGCAGCCACGGTATCTACGAGAGTCATTTGATGTTCAATGAGGACGATGTTCTCATCATGATCATTGTCGCCGTGCCCGAGGAACTCGTCTCGCCCATCCTCGAGGGTTTCACCCCCTTCTTCGAGAAGCATCAGGGGGTAATGTTCGTTTCTGATATCCAGGTGAGCCGTTTGGTCAAGTTCAAGAATTGCGCCCCGAATGGGCGCTGGCCGGTAACGCCGCCTTCATAGCTGTCACCGCGTACCCGTGCGGCAGCACAGAACTGGGAATACTGATAGACGCGCTGTTCGTCATGCGCTGCTACATACTCTTCCCATAAAAGTTGCAGAGTCATCCCCTTGCGCCGCATCTCCGTGTGGATGGCCGCAAAATCCGGCATCACTGGCGCCGTCACAGTGGCGGACCGATGGCTGGGGAAAAGCAGTGCTTCCAGTTTTGCCGGGTCCATTTCGGGAGGCAAAGGCCAAGAGATACTGGCCTGTTCGGCCTTCTGCAAATATTTGCCAATCGCTCCCTTAGAAAGACGGCAGGCCTGCGCAATTTGCCGCTGGCTGAGGCCTGCAGCATGTAAACGGATTACTTCTTGAATTGCCTTCATGGTCATCCTCGGTGTGGGCATCCCGGATCTCCTGTAAAAAGAGCCAAGGATGCTGTTTAAGCCAATGAATGACCAAAATGTTTTCTTTTCGCCAAGGGGAAACCGGGACACCGTTCCGGCATCGTGGGCACCGATTCCGGAAAATCCACAAAAGTGCCCACGATCAATCGTAACGGGTGCCCACCATCAATCAGAATCACTGCCCACGATGCCCCGGAATACGCACCAACGATCCTCTCGCGAGGAATCCCCATCAGCGCCTGGTTTGGATGAGGCACCTGCGGCCTTGATTTTCCCTTTGGCAGGCACCACTTTCAGCCTGCTTACATTCAACCGTTCGCTCTCTGCGCGAACCCCGTTACTTCATCAGGAGAGATAATGGCCGCCAGCAAGGAAACCATGCAATTTCAAACCGAGATCAATCAGCTATTGCAGTTGATGATCCATTCGCTTTACTCCAACAAAGAAATCTTTCTGCGCGAGTTGATCTCCAATGCCTCTGACGCCTGCGACAAGCTACGTTTCGAGGCATTGGCCGACCCTGCCCTTTTAACAGGTGACAGCGAACTCAAGGTCGAGGTGGACTTCGATCCCGAGGCCGGCACCATTACCGTGCGAGACAACGGTATTGGCATGAACCGCGACGAGGTGATTGCTCATATCGGCACTATCGCCAAATCCGGAACGCGAGAGTTCTTTGAACGCCTCAGCGGCGATCAGACCAAAGACGCCAAGCTGATCGGCCAGTTCGGAGTAGGTTTTTATTCGGCATTCATCGTTGCAGATAGCGTCAGCCTGAACACGCGTCGCGCCGGCATGGAGGCCGAGCATGGTGTTCGCTGGGAGTCGGACGGTACCGGAACCTACACCCTGGAAACCCTGGATCTGCCCGCGCGCGGTACCGAAATCGTCTTGCACCTGCGCGAGGAAGAACGCCAGGACCTGCTCAGCGCATGGCGCTTACGCAGCATCATCAACAAGTATTCGGATCACATACCCCTGTCGATCCGTATGCGCAAAATAGGCGAAGATGGCAAACCTGGTGACGAATGGGAAACGGTCAATAAGGCTTCCGCTCTCTGGCAACGATCCAAGTCCGAGATCAGTGACGACGAGTACAAGGAGTTTTATCGCTACGTCAGCCACGACTATGGCGACCCTCTGACCTGGAGCCACAACCATGTTGAAGGACGACTGGAATACACCTCCTTACTCTTCATTCCTGCCAAAGCACCCTTTGATCTCTGGGATCACAACCATTCCCACGGTATCAAGCTCTATGTGCAGCGCGTCTTCATCATGGACGATGCCGAGCAGCTCCTTCCCCGCTACCTGCGCTTTGTGCGCGGTGTGATCGATTCCAGCGATTTGCCTCTTAACGTCTCCCGCGAGATTCTGCAAGGTAACCGAGTCATTGATCAGATGCGCTCCGGTTCGGTGAAACGAATACTGAGTCTCCTCGAGGAAATGGCCGGGAAAGAGCCCGAAAAATATCAGACGTTTTGGAATGAATTCGGACGGGCACTTAAGGAAGGACCGGGCGAGGATTACAGCAACCGCGAACAGATCGCCAAGCTGCTACGCTTCGCCAGCACCCACACGGACACAGACACGCAAAATGTATCGCTGGCTGATTACCTCGCGCGTATGGCCGAGGGTCAAGACAAAATTTACTACATCACTGCGGACTCCTTCCTTGCCGCCAAGAACAGCCCGCAGTTGGAGTTGCTGCGCAAAAAAGGCATCGAAGTATTGCTGCTCAGCGATCGCGTAGATGAATGGCTGACCAGCCATCTGCCCGAATTTGAGGGTAAGGCACTGACATCCGTCGCCAAAGGTGCACTTGACCTGGGCGCCATTGAAACCGAAGAAGAACGCAAATCGCAGGAAGAAACGGAAAAGGGTGCTGAGGGTTTGGTGGAACGCATCAAAAATGCCTTGGGCGAGCGGGTGGAGGCTGTGCGCGTCTCCCATCGTCTGACCAGTTCTCCGGCCTGTATCGTCCTAGGCGAGCGGGACATGGCCCTGTACATGCAGCAACTGCTCAAGCAGGCCGGCCACGAAGTATCCAGCACCAAACCTGTCTTGGAGATCAACCCGACCCATCCCATGCTGGCACGCATAGAAGGCGAAAAAGACGATACGCGCTTCGCCGAATGGTCAGCACTGCTGCTGGATCAAGCAATTCTGGCTGAGGGGGGGCAATTAGAAGATCCTGCCGGTTTCGTCGCCCGCATCAATCAGTTGATGCTTGCGCTGGCAGGCTGAGCTTGCTTAACCAAAAACAGGAAATCCCCCGGCTCTGCCGGGGTGACAGTAGATGTTTGACGTATAGCGGAGTCCATCGGAGAACCGACGTTGCGAGCCGCCAAGCACACGACGAAGGAGGTACCGATGGACGAGGGATTGAGCCTAAGGCACAGCAGGTGGGGGTGGGGTATCATATAGTGTTTATTCCGAAGTGCCAGCATAAGGTAAGGTGTTGTACGGTCAGTTACAGAATGATCTTGGGGAGGTATTTCGGGCCTTGGCCCAGCATAAGGAAAGCCGGATAGAACTGGGACATCTGATGGTGGACCATGTCCGTATGCTGATTTCGATTCCGCCGATCGTGGGCAGTGATTCCGCTGATGGTCGGCAGCCGCTGCCAACCTGCCACTGGAAGTAAAGAGCACCCCGAGGGGGCAGAAAATCCGCGAGACGCCAGGATGAAACATTAAATTTTATGCCAAACCCGGAGAACAAAAAATCAATGGGTTACG
>NZ_JBYCKR010000013.1:0-3946 GCF_057473505.1 Acidithiobacillus sp. TH-A35
CTCTTGGCTCAGTACCTTTCCGCGTCCGTCCCGCTCTGCGCAAGGAGTTTTGCCGTGTCCGCACCCCTGAACACATCATCTGCCTGGCATGAGTTACAGCAGCATCGGCAAAGTTGGGAGGGGGTGACCTTGCGGCAACTCTTTCATGACGACCCGCAGCGCGCCCGACACTTCTCCGCCGAGGCTTGTGGTCTTTATCTGGATTATTCCAAACAACTCGTCAACCCGGAGACCCTGCGTTTGCTGATGGCCCTGGCGCGGGCGCGGCATCTGGAAGAACGCCGTGCGGCGATGTTCGCGGGCGAACTGATCAATCACACGGAGGGGCGGGCGGCTTTCCATGCGGCCCTGCGCGCGCCCAAAGGCAGTGTCATGCGCACGGCGGGGGTGGATGTGGTGCCGGAAGTCCATAGGGTACTGGAACACATGGCCGCCTTCACCCGATCCATCCACGATGGCACTTGGCGGGGAGCGACCGGTCAGCCTATTCGCAAGATCGTCAATATCGGCATTGGCGGCTCCTACCTGGGGCCGGAAATGGCTTGGAAGGCCTTGCGCGCGCACCGTCACCCCGGTATGGAACTGCGTTTTGTCGCCAATGTGGATGGCGCGACTTTTACCGACGTTACGGCGAATCTGGACCCCGCCGAAACCTTGTTCATCGTCTCTTCCAAAACCTTCACCACCCTGGAGACCATGACCAACGCCCAGCAAGCACGCCATTGGGTTACCTCAGCCTTGGGCGATGCGGCGGTGGCCAGGCATTTTGTCGCGGTCTCTACCAATGCCGAGGCAGTCACGGCCTTTGGGATGGACATCGAGCACATGTTCGGTTTCTGGGACTGGGTCGGGGGTCGGTATTCCATGGATTCGGCTATCGGTCTGTCCACTATGCTGGGCGTGGGGGTTGAGCATTTCACCGCCTTGCTGGCGGGTTTTCATGCCATGGATAAGCACTTTCAGGCGGCGCCCCTGGAGCAGAACCTGCCGGTGCTCATGGGTCTGCTGGCGCTCTGGTATAACAATTTCTGGGATGCGCAGACCCTGGCCATATTGCCCTATGCCCACGATCTGGCGCGTTTCCCGGCTTATCTCCAGCAACTGCAGATGGAAAGCAACGGCAAGAGCGTGGATGAGGACGGTCACCCGGTTGCCGTTGATACGGGCACTGTTATTTGGGGCGAGCCCGGCACTGATGGGCAGCATTCGTTCTATCAATTGATCCATCAGGGTACGCGGCTGATTCCCTGCGATTTCATCGGTTTTTGTCAGCCGCTCAGCCCTTTGGCCGAGCAGCATGAGTTGCTGATGGCTAACCTCATCGCCCAGGCCGAGGCGCTGGCTTTTGGCAAGACGGCGGAGGAATTGCGTGCCGAAGGGATCGCCGAGGCGCAGGTACCTTTCCGCGTTTTCCCCGGCAACCGGCCCAGCAGTGTTCTTCTGGGCGACCGCCTCGACCCCCATACTCTGGGGGCATTGGTGGCGCTCTATGAGCACAGCGTCTTTACCCAGGGTATTATCTGGGGTATCGATTCCTTTGATCAGTGGGGCGTGGAGTTGGGTAAGGTGTTGGCGCAGCGGATTGTGGCGGAACTGCAGGGTGCGGCCAGTCATCCCCACGATGCCTCGACTACCGCTTTGCTGCAGCGCTATTTGCAACGCCGGAGCGCTTAGTCCCGCTGTGGGGGCGGTACGCCCGGCTGATGGAGGTAACCGCACCGATTGGGAACTTTCCCTGCGGGTGGATTTCCAACAGGGTATTCTTCGCCGGATAAAGAGCCGCTCGACACGATGAAATCGCCCAAAGTTCTGGCCCTCGTGGCTACGATTGCATGGGGGAGCGCCAACGCGGTCACCCCGAATTTACCCCCATTACCAACACTGCCCCCGCCACCACCCATGCCGGCGCCGCAACTGACGGGCGTACAGGGCGCGGTCCTCCTGGATGTGAATAGTGGTCAGGTACTGATGGCGGAGAACGCCGAAAAACCCCTCAACCCCTCCGGGCTAGTCAAGTTAATGACGGCCTACGTAATGTATCAGGCGGAAAAGCAGGGGCTGGTGCAACCGCGGCAGCAGGTTCATGTCTCCGACGAGGCCTGGCATGCGCAGGGTTCGCGCATGTTTATTCAACCCCGTCTGCCGGTGACCATGGCGCAACTGGAGAGTGGTCTGTTGATTGATGGCGGGAATGACGCGGCTATTGCCATCGCTCAAACAGTGGCCGGCAGTGTCGGTGGTTTCGTCGATCTGATGAATCACGATGCGGCGGCGATGGGCCTGCAACGCACCCACTTTACCAACCCCGACGGCTTGCCCCAGCCGGGCCAGACCAGTACAGCGCTGGATATTGCCCGTCTCTCGGAACGCTTGATCCAGGCGTATCCGCAGGTATTACAGGTGGCGGGGAAGGCCTCTTACACTTACAACCATATCATCCAGTACAACTACAATCCGCTCGCCGGTCAGGATAACATCAATGGCCTGGGCGTCGGCCTGGCGGCAAAGAACAGCTGGAATCTGGACGCCAGCGCGACCCGCGACGGACGCACCCTGGTGGCCGTCGTGCTGGGCGCGCCCTCGCGCAGTGCGGCGGGCAGTGACGCGAGCGCGTTGCTGCACTACGGCCGGGATGGCTGGCGGGATCGCCCGCTGTATGCGGCCGGGCAGGTAGTCGCGCAACTCCGCCATGACGACTGGAGCCCGGAAGTGGTGCAGGGGGTGACTACCCGCGCCGTGGTGGTGTCAGCGCCCAAGCAGCAACAGGGTGTCAGGCTGCACACGCGGTTTGTTCCTCAGGCTAATCTCAAGGCGCCCATTGGCGCCGGTGAACCCATTGGTACGCTGTCTGTTAGCTGGCACGGCCATCTCCTGCAGACCATCCCCGTTGTTGCCAAGGCCGCTGTGCAACCCGCCGGATGGTTTACCCGTCTGTTACATGAGGGAGAATCATGGCTCTGAGGCCAAGGCTATTGGGCGCGTTCATGCCCTTGGGTAGAATCCGTGCCGTGGGTTTATCCAGTTTTCAGCCCGTCGTTACATTTTATCCCGCAGCAGCGCCAGGAACACCCTGGCGCTGTGGCTGGGCGTGCGTCGGTGCAGCACCGAGAGCTTGTGACGGATGACGGGTGTAGTGGCCAGTGTCGCAAGACACGGTTGCTGGCCCGCATCATTGAGTGCGGAGACAAAGCTGACGCCCAGTCCGCAGCGCACCGCATCCCGAATGGCCGCCAGGCCGCTTAGTTCATAGCGAATATCCGGATAAAACCCCTCCGCTTTCAGTGCCCGCAAGGCATGTTCGCGGATGCCGGACCCTTCTTCCCGCCATACTAGAGATTCTTCCGCGAGCGCTCCTAAAGGCACCGGCTTCTGCTCCCGCAACCAGCGATGCCCGGCAGGCACGAGCAGGACGATTTCGGTTTCCACCAGCGTCTCTTGCAGCCAGTCGCTAACGCCAGCGAGCGGCACATCATCTTCCACAAAAATCAGATCGGCCTGATCGCGCATTTCTTTGGCCGCGCGGCTATTAGTGGTGATCAGGCGCACCGAGACGGCCGGATACAGGCGCCGGAAGCTGGCGATGGCGCGGGGGAGCAGGGTTTCGGCATTACTGTGGCTGGCGATGAGGGCCAGGGAGCCGCGTAGCAGTCCTTCCGTATCCGTGCACAGGGCGCGCGCATCCTCCAGCGCGGCCTCGATTTGCTCCGCAATGCGGAGCAGGGACAAGCCCATGGGCGTGGGGGCGATCCCATGCCGGGCGCGGCGATACAGCGGTTCTCCCACCAGTTCCCGCAATTGTTTCAGACGATGGGAGACGGCGGGCTGGGTCATGAACAGTGCGTCTGCCGCCACATGGAGATTGCCACTGCGCGCGGCCTGTGCCCAGACTAGCAAAAGGGCGGGGTCTATGCGTCCCGAAGCCATGGGATTCTCTCCATTAAGAAAT
>NZ_JBYCKR010000014.1:0-13696 GCF_057473505.1 Acidithiobacillus sp. TH-A35
CCACCACCACAGCTTTCAGGATCGCCTTCACCAGTTCCAACGCACCATGCTTGGAAACAATTTTTTGCAGACCACTGATGGGGTCCATGCGCGAGAAGTCCGGTACCAGCGACTGGGTGCTGAAAACCCAGCCGCCCACCACCAGCCCGGCAGCAACCACGGCCATCAGCAGCATGATGAAAAAGGGCACCACCAGATCCGCCGCGGTTTCACACATCGTTGCAAAATGACGGAGGAGGTCTTGAGGATCGGTCATCACGGCGGACGAGAGATGCAGGCCGACGTAGAGAAATCCGGCAATACTTTGATAAATATTGTCGGCGAACCCAAAAAACACACTCGCCGAGACCATCAGCAAGGCGCTGGTGGACAACTCCCTGGAGCGCGCGACCTGGCCCTTCTTGCGCGCGTCGTCGCGGCGTTTGGGAGTCGCCGCTTCGGTACGTTCCTGGGCATTTTCTTCGGCCATGGCGTCTTATGTCCTGAGCGAGAGATTCATGGCCGCGCCGCCGAGAGCATCGCCTGCCCCGCAGTTTCCATGGATAAATTCAGCAGATGCTGAACGATCATGGTCATGGCCGGCATAAACACATACAGCGCGAGGATACCCAGCCCCAGGAGCACCGGAAAGCCGATCACAAAAATATTGAGCTGGGGCGCCGACTTGCCCAGCACGCCTAAAGCAATATTTACGAGCACCAGCGTGCCTAAAACCGGTGCAGAGATAGCCAAACCCAACGAGAAGATGATGCTCCCCTCCTCCACGAGCAAATGCCAGGCCGAAGGATTGAGGCTGAGCGTCGCCGTCACCGGCAGTAGGGTAAAACTGCGCATAAGGGTCGCCAGCACCAGCAACTGACCATTCATTGCCATGAACAGGAGTAAGGCGATCAGGTTGAGAAAATTGGAAAGGGTAGGGACCTGCACGCCCGTCACAGGGTCAAAAAAGCTGCTGAATCCCAGCCCCATCTGTAGACTGATGACCGACCCCGCAAACTGCACCACGCTAAAAACCACCGTCACAGCAAAGCCCAGCGCCGTGCCTATGAGGATTTGCTGGATGAGCAGCACAAAACCCGCTCCCGACAAAAAATGTACAGCAGGCATCGCGGGCAGAGCGGGGGCGATAGCCACACTGATCAGCAACGCCAGCCCTACCCGCACCTGAATCGGTACCTGGGTGGCGCTAAACACCGGCGCCGTGGACAGCAGCGCGAGGATACGAATAAAGGGCCAGAAGACCAGGCCGATCCAGTGCTCCAGTTGCAGCGTGGTAAAGTGAATCATTGGTTGATCAGATGCGGAATGTCATGGAACAGGTGGATGGTGAAGTCCATGATCAGATGCAGCATCCATGGACCGGCAATCACCAGCACCAAAGCCATCGCCAGAATCTTGGGCACAAAGCTGAGCGTCATTTCATTGAGCTGGGTGGCCGCTTGAAAGACACTCACCAGCAGGCCAACCACCAGCGCAATCCCCAGCAAGGGGGCCGACAACAAGAGGGTCGTCCACACCGCTTGCTGACCGATCGTGACAATACTCTCTGGAGTCATTCCCTCACCTCAATGGACAAAGCTCTGTACCAGCGAACCGATGACCAGATCCCAGCCGTTGACCAGTACAAACAGCATGAGTTTGAAGGGGAAAGACACCGTCACTGGCGATAGCATCATCATGCCCATAGACATCAGAACGGCAGCCACCACCAGATCGATGATCACGAAGGGTATGAAGATCAGAAAGCCGATCTGAAACCCGGTCTTCAGCTCCGAAGTGACGAAGGCCGGGATCAGTAGCGTCATGGGCGTATCCGCCGGGGCCTGCAATTGCGGGTGTCCGGAGAGCTTGACGAAAAGCGCGAGATCATCGGGTCGCGTCTGCGAAAGCATGAAGGTGCGCAACGGTCCATCAGCACGCGACATGGCCTGGGTGATATTGATCTGGTTTTGAGTAAGGGGCTGCAGGACTTCCGTGTTGAGCTTCTGAAACACCGGCGCCATCACAAAAAAAGTAAGAAAGAGCGATAGGCCAACGATAACCTGGCTGGGCGGCATCTGGGTCGAACCCAGAGCCTGCTTGAGCAGGGAGAGGACGATGATGATACGGGTGAAGGCTGTCATCATCAGCAGCATGCTGGGTAAAAAGACCAGTACCGTCATGAAGATGAGCGCCTGAATACTGAGGCTGTATTCGGTGCCGCCGCCCGCTGCAGGACCTGTGGTAAAAGCGGGAAGGCCGCCGGCGATGGCCACTCCCGGAATATTGAGGACGATCAGTCCAAAGGCGGCGATCCTGGCCTGGAAGCGGGCGGGGTTTCTGCCGGGTCCCTGGTGGGGGTCTTTATGTGCTGGTTCCATGGCCCTTGCTTGCGCCTCTCCATTGCGGTGCGCAACCAACCGGCGAAAGTGGCCGGCGCGTTGCTGGTGGTGTCTGGCAGCGTCGTCTCCAGGGTGTGCAGCAGGGTAATCCCTGCCGGAGTCACACCGAGAAGCAACTGCTGCTCTCCCACTTGTACTAGCAAAAGGCGTTCCCGCGTTCCAAGGGAGAGTGACGACACCACCCGCATACCTCCGACCTGCCCACCGGCCAGACCTGGTTGCAGGCGCTTGAGTAACCACACCACCCCGAAAAATATCAGGAGGACCAGCACCAGGGCAGAAAATAGCTGGAGAATGGCTGACCACGAAAAAGCACTGTCCGCCCCCATGCCGACGGAGGTATCCGCCCAAACTGACGGGCTCCACAGGGCGAAGACCATGCCCACCAGTCGGTTTTTTGACGCTCGCAGGGCGGCAATTTTGACGCTGAAGTCGGGACTTGGATTTTTTTTCAACGGAGTTTCTTGGCCCGTTCCGCCGGGCTGACGATGTCGGTGAGACGAATGCCAAACTTGTCATTCACCAGCACGACCTCACCCTGCGCGATAAGGTAACCATTCACGAGCACATCCATCGGCTCGCCAGCGAGGCGTTCCAACTCGACCACCGAACCCTGCGCCAACTGCAGGAGATTCCGAATTTGAATCTTGGTACGTCCCAGCTCTACCGAGAGCGTCACCGGAATATCGAGAATCATATCCAGATTCTGCGCCTGCGTACCGCTGCTGGCAGCGTGCAACTCGGGAATAGGGGCGGGAGTCGCCTTAGGGGCCTGCTTAAGCGGAGCGTTAAGCTCTTTGTCCGGTTCAGCAGATGCTTCCGTATCGGTGCTGGCACCGCCCTGCTCCGCCATAGCCGCTGCCCAGTCCGCCATAATATCATCGGCCGCGCCGTTATCCGCCGCGTCCGCCACAGGTTCCACGCCTACCGGTATTTGCTCTTCAGCCATGGTTCAACTCTCCAATGCCGCCATGGCGGCTTGCCCTGCTGCGATTTCCGGACAGAGATGCTCCGTCACCTGAACGGCATATTTGCCATTAGACATTCCATAACGCCCGGAAAGCACCGGAATGCCATCAATGCGCGCGACAATCGTTTCCGGCATCTCAATGGGAATCACGTCGCCATCGCGTAGCGCCAGCAATTGCCGCAGAGTCAGGCGCGTTTGCACGAACTGCGCTTCCAGTTCCAGTTCGGCCTCCTGCATTTCATCCTGCAGAGACTGCACCCAACGGCGGTCCACCTCAGAACGATCCGCCGTCGTGCCTGCCGTGAGCTGATCGCGTACCGGTTCGACCATGCCATAAGGAAGACAGACATGGAGAGTGCCCGTCCCCGATTCCAGCTCTACGGTAAACGTGGTGGTGATCACCACTTCCGTCGGCGTCGCAATATTGACGAACTGCGGGTTTACTTCCGAGCGCATCAACTCCGGGTTCAGGGGCGCCACCGGTGCCCAGGCCGACTTAAAGTCTTTGAACGCCATATCCAGAAGCCGCTTGATGATGCGCTGCTCCAGCGGGGTGAAGTCTCGGCCCTCAATACGCGCATGAAAGCGGCCATCACCACCGAAATAGTTGTCCACCACCGCAAAAATCAGGCGGGGATCGAAGACGAACAAGGCGGTCCCGCGCAGAGGCTTGATCTGTACCATATTGATATTACTGGGTACCACCAGACTGCGGATGAACTCACTATATTTGATCAGCCGCACCTGACCCACGGAGATTTCTGCCGTGCGCCGCAAAAAGTTGAACAGACTGACCCGCCATAGACGAGCAAAGCGCTCGTTGACCACCTCCAGGGTAGGCATACGTCCGCGCACGATACGATCCTGGTTGGCGAGATCATAAGGCCGCACACCACCCGGATCGGGCACTGCATCAGTCTCGGTATCGACATCACCACCTGCCATCCCTTTGAAGAGGGCGTCTACTTCATCCTGAGAAAGAATATCCTGTGCCATGCGGTCACCGTATCGTTAGCGGTACTGCTTTGCAAGAATCATGCAAAGGTATTCACCAATCCCAACCGGACACGGACCGATATCGGAAGTGCGGTAACCCCACCGGTCGCCTCCCCAACCGCCATAATACCGGAGACGGGCACAGATTTGTTGCGCGCAAAGGGCCGCCCGCCGCTATCCGTCCCCACACTCGCCTGCCCCAGGCTCATCCCCGCCGCCGCAAAACTCTCCTGCAGTTGCGGCATGGCCGTGGCAATGGCTTCCCGCACTTCCGGATGTGGTGAGCTGAAAAAAGCGTTGGTCTGGCCATTTTGTTGAAGATCCAAATGCACCTCCAGCGGACCCAGGTGCGGCGGGTTGAGATGCAGGGTGGCCTGCTGTATCCCCTGGCCCAGTAAAAATTGCACCTGCTGCCCTAGCGCCTGACCCCATTGCGGACGGCTATCCACCGGGGGCGCCACGACAGCCACTGCAGGGGCAGGGCCTGCGGTCGGAGTAACTCCGCTTAACACCGTCATATTCGGCAGATTGGCGCCTGGTTGACTGGCACCATTAGTCACTTCCGAACGTTTGGTGGAGACCATTGCCAACGTGGCTGTCGAAGGGCTGGACGCGGTGACCACGCTAACGCGCTGAATCAGCGCAGGACGCGGCGCTTGCGTACCTGCCTCTTTGCCCTGCAAATTCTGAACATGGATTGTCTCCAATGCTCCGGCTGCATGGCTCGCACCCTCTTGGGACAGCGTCGCCACAGCATTATGACCGGACTCGTCGGCGCCCCCTAAAGGTGTCGGTTTCCCGGATACGTCTTGGTAGTGGGGGGACGCGGCGGTGGCTGCCAAGGGAAGTGTCGGCGAAAAAAACACGGCTGTCGGCAAGGGAGAAACAGCCGTGTTTTTGGCCGCATGGGTTTTATCCGCAACCTTTTTGGGCGGCACCGCAGTTGCGCCGGTTGTCGCTGGAGCGGGAACCGTCGACGTCGCCTTGGTAGCCAGCGCCACCGGCAAAGTTTTGCCACTGCTTTCCCCCACCGGCTGGCGAAGCGCGTGCGGCGAGACTTTTTGTGGTGCGTCTGATTTTTTTCCCGCGATCTTCTCAGGCGTACCCACCTTACCCTGGGCATTCGCCGGCGCCGCCGCCTGCTGCCCCGCCATCACCTGGGCGAAACCAGGCACCGGCCCTGTGCCGCTTGCGGTCTGTGCCGAAGCCGGAGCACCTACCGACACAGACGTCGCTATGGGGTTGGCTGTTGCGCTCATGATTTCTGCAGCCATACCGGCACCTCCTCAGAAAGATATATGCAGTATCATAGGCAAAAAACACGCCCGACCCGCAGCGCGGAGGAGCGCATGGCCCATTCATCCAGATCTTTTTGCATTTTGCGTAACGCCTGGTTGCGCTGCTCATTTTCCAGACGCTGAGCGAGGGAGGCCAAGCCTTTTCCCCGCCCTCTGGCGGCCGCCCACTCGCCTTGCAGCCAACGCACCTGCTGCTGTTGGTGCTGGAGATTTTCTCGTTGCAGCTTAAGCACCTGTTCAAGCTGTGCGATGAAACTGCGCATCTCCATCGCTTGCGCGCTGAGAATACCAGCCTGCTCCGCGGCGACCGCCTGCTCGCGATACTGCGCCAGATAATTTTCCAGCAACTGCAGCTTATTCTGTATTTCATGCAGTAGCGCACGCTGCCTACCCAGTGTCTGGGCCAGCTCTTTTTGCCGGTTATCGGCGTCTTCACGGAGGTAGAGGATGGTATCTTGGCGGCTCATAATATTTAAGCAGGCGTAACGCCCGCGTGATCGTCCAGGTAATGGGTCATAATTTCTGCCAGTTGCGCCTGGCTTGTGGCCAGCGATACGGATTCCCGCTGATCCTGACGCAGAAAGGCGAGGATTCCGGGATAGGCGCGCACCGCCTGGTCAAGCAGCGGCTCCATGCCAGGCGTATATGCACCGACCGCGATGAGATCCTGCTGGTCGCGATAGCGACTATAGAGGCGTTTGAGCAAATGCAAGCGACTCAACTGAAGTGGCGGCACGATATTCGGCATCACCCGGCTGATAGAGGCTTCCAGATCGATAGCTGGATACTGCCCTTGCTCAGCGAGGCTGCGGGATAATACCAGATGTCCGTCGAGCACGGCCCGCGCGCTGTCGGCAATGGGGTCCTGCTGGTCATCGCCTTCCATAAGCACGGTATAGAAAGCCGTGATGCTGCCGCCCCCCTCGGGACCATTGCCCGCGCGCTCCACCAATGCGGGCAAGCGCGCAAATACCGAAGGCGGATAACCCCGTACGGCTGGCGGCTCGCCCACGGCCAGGGCGATTTCGCGCTGCGCCATCGCATAACGGGTCAATGAATCCATCAGCAGTAACACATGCTGGCCCTGACTCCGATAATATTCGGCGATGGCGGTTGCCAGGTGCGCGCCACGAATGCGGGTCAGCGCTGGCACGTCGGCAGGTGCCGCCACCACCACGGCACGGCGCAGACCGGACTCACCGAGAATATCCTCAATGAACTCCTTGACCTCGCGGCCACGTTCACCAATCAATCCGACGACAATGACATCCGCATCCGTATTGCGCGCCATCATCCCCAAGAGGACGCTCTTACCCACGCCACTGCCGGCAAACAGGCCCATGCGCGCGCCGCGACCGATGGTAAACAACGCATTGATGCTACGCACCCCTACGTCGAGGGGCGCCCGCACTGGCGCGCGCCGCATGGGATTGATGGCCGTTCCCAGCAAAGGGACTCGCTCCTGACCAAGAATGGGTCCACCACCATCCAGTACCTGACCTTGCCCATCCATAATCCGACCTAACATCTGCGGGCTTACCCCCGCCTGAGCCTCTCCCGCCAAAGGTTGCACCCGTGCCCCAGGCGCCACTCCGTGCAGATCTCCCGCCGCCATGAGTTGTAGACGTCCGGCCTGAAAACCGACTACCTCGGCATCGATACCGCGCTGATGCGCTGCGGCCACCCGGCAGCGCGTTCCGATACTGGCATCAAAACCTTCTGCCTCCAAAACCAGACCCACCATGCGCACCAGCCGTCCGCTGGGCAATAACGCGGGCGGATGCCGTTGCATACGCGACTGTATACTCTGCAGATATTCGCCCCAGTGACGTTGGCGGTCGGCAAACATCCCGGTCATGTGGAAATCTCGCCGAAAAGCTGATCCAGGGTTTCCCGCCAGCGCGTCTCCAGACGAAGATCCAGTTGCGTAGCCGCATGATCGAATTCACGTCCCTGCCAGCGGCGGTCCGGGCGCGCCACCTCGGCATCCAGGCTGGCGGCCACTAATATGCCGCCCCGTTCCAGTTCAGCATCGGCCTGCAACACCACACCTTGCTCCGTCAGCTCCGGCATCAAACGTTCCACTAATGCCAGATCATCGGGATGCAGGCAGATACTCGGCTGCGCGCTCCGTACCGGCACCGCGCGCAGTGCCTCCCGGAGCAACGGCAACAGCGACTCTGGCCGCAGAACCAGCTCGTGGCGAATCACCTGTCGGGCAATTTCCATGGCCAGCGCCAACAGCGACTGTTCAACACTCGCATCCAGTGCCCGTAACGGCACACTGAAATCGTGTAAAATCTGCTGCAAAGCCTGTCGGTCCTGGGCCGCAGCGGCCATGCCTTCGGCATACCCCGCCGCGTAACCTTGCTGATGCCCCTGTTCCCGCCCTTCCCTCTCGGCCTGCCCATAAATGGCTTGCAATTCATCCGCCGTCGGCAAGATTACGGATTGCGTGGAAATGGATTCCCCCGGCGCCTTCGTCGGCTGGGCTCGCACCGCGACAACAGACATATCTGGCAACTGCCAGCGTTGCAGGTCGCCAATCGTGTCACGAGAAATCACTTCCTGGGGCAATTTCATAGGCGCTCTCCAACCCTCAAACCATGGCCTCACTGCTGCCGTTGCCCAGGTTAATCTGCCCGGCCGCGTCTAAACGGGTGGCGATCTGCAGGATGGCCTTCTGCGCGGTTTCCACCTCGCTGACCCGCACCGGCCCCTTGGCGTCTAGATCATCGCGCATCATCTCCGCAGCGCGTTTTGACATATTCGCGAAGAATTTTTCGCGCAGCCCGGGACTGGCACCCTTCAACGCGGTGACAAATCCCTCGGAAGGGATCTCCCGCAGCAACACCTGCAGACTGCGGTCATCCAGCTTGATCAGGTCATCAAAGACAAACATCTTCTCCTGCACCTTTTCCGCCAGTTCACTATCATTTTCCCGCATCTTTTCGAGAATGCTCCCGGAGAGGCTGGTTTCCAGACGATTGAGCACTTCTGCCGCAGCCTTCGGGCCACCGAGACTGGCCACCTGCAGGCTTTGCGTCTCTCCCGACAACTGCTCTTCCAGGATATCATTCAACTCCCGGATCGCTGCGGGCTGCACCGTCTCCAGGCTGGCCAACCGCATCATGGCCTCGCTGACCAGCCGCTCCGGCAGATGATGAAGCACTTCACCCGCCTGTTCAGGCTCCATGTAGGCGAGGATCATGGCCAGCACTTGCGGATGCTCCAGCTTGATCAAATCGGCGATGGAACGGGCATCCATCCATTTGAGATTCTCCAACCCACTGGAGTCCCCGCCATGGAGAATACGATCAATGAGGGTGCTCGCCTTATCCGCGCCCAAAGCCTTGTTCAGCATCGCCCGAATATATTGGTCACTCCCGACACCCAGGGAAGTCTGACGTTCCAGACGTGAGCGAAAATCCGACAACACCGTCTGTGCCTGATCGGTGGAAACATGGGACATACGCGCCATCGCGGCACCCAGCTTCTGGACCTCGCGCGGCCCCAAATGACGCATCACCTCCGCAGCCTCGTCCTCCCCCAGGCTCAGAAGGAGAATGGCGCTGCGATCAATGCCATTAAGATCCCGCTTCACGGTCATTGGCTAACCATTCCTTCACTACCTGAGCGGCGCGCGCCGGGTCTTGCATGACCAGTTGGCGGGCCACATAGAGATCGGTTTCCAGCGGATTTTCAGGCAGCGCCACCGGTCCATGACCCGCTCCGGCGAGGGTTGCTGACGGCACGCCGACCCCTGGTGTCGCTGGCCTTTTATCCTCTGCTGAGGCTGCCTCACCGGCGCCGTCTTCGGTGTTCATTGCCGGTTCCTGCCGCAGGCGACGGCGCAGCAATGGCCTGACTACCCCGACATAGAGCAGGAGGGCAAGAATCAACAGCACCAGGTAACGCAAGCCACTGTTCATCAGCGTAAGGAACCAGGATTGCTGCCACCACGGCAGGGCAGTCGCCGCCGACTGTGTAGTGAAGGGCATGTTAACGACTTTCACCGTATCACCGCGCTGCGCATTGTAGCCGATGGCGTCTTCCACCAATTGCTGCACCTGCGCCAGTTGCGCGGCCGTCAGGGGTTTGGCGTGGATGGCACCCAGGCCGCTTTCAGTAACCCGGTCATCGACCAGCACCGCAACCGACAGGCGTTTGACGCTGCCCACCGGTTGCACGGTATGCACGATGGTCTTATCGACATCGTAATTCGTGGTGCTGTCGTTGCTACTCTCTGTGGGCGCCAGCATCTTGAGGGTGGGGGCAACAGCAATCAGCGCGGCCGGCGACATCGCCGAAGCCACCGGCGCCACAAAAGGCGCGATGGCCACCCCTGGCGGTTGATTGGAAAGCGCGCCCGGCACACCGTAAGGTCCGGCACCACCGGTACTGTTGCTGATATGCGTCTGCTCGCTCAGTATCTGTCCCTTGCCGTAATGCACCGAGCTGCTTTCACTTTTAGCAAAATCAATGTCAGCGGAAACGGCGACCCGCACCCCATTGTGACCCACTATGGGCGTCAGCATTTCCTGAATGCGTTTTTGGTATTGCTGGTCTACCTCGCGCTGATAAGCCAATTGCGACGGCTGCAGACCGCTATCGGCATTGGCATGAGAACTCAGCAAATCACCATGCTGATCAACCACGGTGACGTTCTTATCCCGCAAACCGGGCACGCTGGCCGCCACCAGATGCACCACTCCCGCGACCTGCGCCGCACTCAACACCCGCCCCGGATAGACTTCCAGCATTACCGATGCCGTGGGATTCTCCTGTTCACTGAGAAACACTGAAGGCTTGGGAATAGCGAGATGAACTTTGGCGTGCTCTACCGCTGAAAGGGAAGCTATCGTCCGCTCCAGAGAACCTTCCAGCGCCCGTTGATAATTGATGTGCTCGACAAACTCACTGGTACCCATGGGTTCATGGTCAAGCAGTTCAAAGCCAACCCCGGCCCCTTTAGGCAACCCCGCCGCCGCGAGCTTCATCCGGGTCCCGTAAACATGACTTCCCGGCACCGAGATCACCGCACCACCGTCACTGATCCGATAGGGAACATTGAGCTTTTGCAGCTCGGCAATGACCTGACCGCCATCCCGGTTCGAAAGATTGGTATAGAGCACTTTGTATGGTGGCTTACCACTCCAAACGAAGGCAACGATCAGCACGGCCAGCACTGCGGCGAGAACCGCCAATACCGTAAAACGGCGATTGGGCGTCATTTCCTGCCAGCGCCGCTGAGCTTCCGCAGCGCCTCCAGAGAGCGTGTTGGGTCTTGCCGCTTCAGTGGCCATGCATCAGTCCTTGGTCGCCATGAATCGCACCGATCAGGCCTGAATGTTCATGATGTCCTGGTATGCAGATACCAGTTTATTGCGCACCTGAAGCATCGTCTGAAAAGAAAGACCCGCTTTTTGCGAGGCCACCATCACCTGGCTGAGGCTCACCGACTGATCCCCACTGGAAAATTGCGCTTGCAGCGCGCTGGATTTGGCCTGCAGATCATTCACAGAATTCACCACCCCTTTCAGGGTATTGGCAAAATCACCTTCACTGCCGGTTGACGGAGCTGGCGCCTTCATCCCCTGCGCCTGATCGGCAAGGGCTCGCAATTGCGTTAAAAGGGAATCCAGAGAATCTACACTGCTCATGGCCGCACCTGCACTATCCGTTGTTGCGTTTTAATAAGCAAAATCCGCGCCACTCCTAGCCCAACACATACCCGGCCTCACGAAAGCGCTGCAACTTGTGTCGCAGAGTACGCGGACTGATCCCCAGGGACTGGGCCGCCAGCGTCCGCGAACCCTGACTTTGGGCAAGCGCCAGGACGATGGCCTCCCGTTCGTGGTGGGCGCGCAGATCGTCCAGCGGTAAACATGCATCCAGTACGGCCCCAGGCGCTTTTTCGCAGGGTAGTCCTTCCGGGTCAGGAGGGGGGCGATCCGCAACGCCTTCCGCGACGGCGATTCCCAGGTCTGGCGCCTGGATTTCTTCCGTCATGGCCAGTATGGCCGCGCGTTGCAACGCATTCTCCAGCTCACGGACATTGCCCGGCCACGAATAAGCCCAGAGCGTACGGCTAGCGGCAGCGTCCAGTCTTTTCGGCGGCAAACCCATCTGCTGGCAGTGTTGGGCCAAAAGATGTTCTGCCAAGGGCAGGATATCTGCTTGCCGCTCCCGTAAGGGTGGAATCCCTATGGGAAACACCTGTAGCCGGTAATACAGATCCGCACGAAAGTGCCCGGCGGCCACGGCCGCCTGGAGATCGCGATTACTGGTCGCGATCACCCGGATATTCAGCGCAATAGTCTGCTTGCCGCCCACCCGTTCCATCTCCCGCTCTTGCAGCACCCGCAGCAGCTTGGCCTGCAGCGCCAAAGGCATTTCCGTGACCTCATCCAGGAGCAGCGTACCCCCTTGGGCCTGTTCAAACTTCCCGGCGCTGGCCTGACTGGCGCCGGTAAAAGCCCCTTTTTCGTGACCGAACAGCGTCGCCTCCAGCAGAGTATCGGGTATCGCCGCGCAATTCACCGCGATAAAAGGCCCCCCTTGACGCTTGCTCTGCCGGTGCAGATAGCAAGCAAGCACTTCCTTGCCGACCCCGCTCTCGCCCGTCAGCAGGACCGTCGCATCGGTTACCGCCACCCGCCGTGCCATCTCCAGAGTGGTCTGCATCGCGGCAGATTCCGCAATGGGACCACCTTCCACCTGACGCGCCCGGCGGGCATGGCGGCAGATTTTTTCCAACAGCACGTCCATGGTAAAAGGTTTCACGAGATAATCCACGGCTCCGTTCTGTAACGCCCGTACCGCCTCGGCGATGGTGCCCCAAGCAGTCATCATCAGTACCGGCGGGCTTTCGAGACGGCCCTCCAGAGCTTTGAGCAGGACATAGCCATCCATGGGGCGCATCTGGACGTCACTCAGAACCAGGTCAAAGGACGCCGCTGCCAGGGCTGCCAGGGCTGCCGTGCCGTCCCCTGCGCGCTGCACCCGATAATCATGATCCTCCAAACCCTCCTGGAGGGCTTCGGCAAGGTGATCATCGTCTTCTACCAGTAATATCTGAGGTCGGTAACCGCCCATCATGCTTTCTCCTGCATCATCGCCCCACTGGGCAACGGCTGCGGCGGCTGCCAAAGCGGCAGGCGCAATACAAAACGTGCCCCCCCGCTCGCGGCAGCCTCAATCCCCACCGCCCCTCCCATGGCCACCACAAAATTGCGGGTGATGGCCAGACCAATGCCGGTACCATCGCTGCGGCTGGTATAAAAAGGGGTAAACACTTTCTCCCGGTCGGCCTCTGCAATACCTGGACCCGCATCGGCAATAGCCAGGACCAGATCACCCTCCCCGGCCAACTGCAAGCTGAGCAGCACGGTGCTTGCCGGGGGGCTGTAGAACAACGCATTATGCAGCAGATTGGCCAGCACACTTACCCAGGCGGCCCGGCTTCCCGTCAAAAACCAGTCAGATGACACTTCCGGCATTTGCAACATGACATTTTTTTGACGGAAGAGCAGATCGAACTCCTGCCGCAAACCTTCCAGAATCTCCACCACCGCCACAGCGCCCTCTTCCTGTTCGGTGCCGCGCAAAAAACGCAGCATGGCATCAATAGTGGCCTCCAGGTGCTGCAGACGCTCCAGGGCGCGCTGCTGCTGCTTGTGAAAACGCGCTTCGCCACGGTCACAGGATAATTGCGACACCGACAGGAGCGTAGTGGCCAGCGGAGTACGCAGTTGATGTGCCAGACCAGCCATGGTTTCCCCCATCGCCGCGAGGCGTTCGCGGCGTTGCGCCGCCTCCTCCTGTGCCCGTGCCACCGTCACATCCTGCAGCAGGATGATCTGTCCGCCATCCCCTGGTAACGCATTGACGGCCACCGTCACGCGCAACCCCGCCTCCCCTTCCCCCTGCAGGATCCATTCATTGGGGCCTGACTGCCAATGCAGCGTCTGTACCTCACGCCAATCGGCGCCACGCAGATCCGCTCCGAGAATCCGTCGCGCCTCGGGGTTCATTTCCATAATGACGGA
>NZ_JBYCKR010000015.1:0-12681 GCF_057473505.1 Acidithiobacillus sp. TH-A35
GTCCACCACGTCCCGCAGGGTAGGAACAGCCGGGGTCGGGCTGGTTTCCGGCGGCGGGTATAGCCCGGCTTCGATATCCTGTTCCAGTTTGCGTGCCCAGGCCGCCGCGATAGCAGGGCTGCATAGTGTGACACGGCGCGCTGTCACAGTCCGTGTCACACTGAATGGTTATGGGCTGTTATGCCCAGTTGCAAAAACAAGGGGTTGCGGAAGGGTTCCCCGAGGTGTGACATGCGGGACTGTTTTTGTATTTTATTATACTATACAAGGGGTTACATAGGAAAATGGCGCAATACGTTTTTACGATGAATCACCTCAGCAAGATCGTGCCGCCCAAGCGCGCACTGCTCAAGGACATCTCCCTGTCCTTCTTCCCCGGCGCCAAAATCGGCGTGCTCGGCATGAATGGTGCCGGCAAGTCCACCCTGATAAAGATCATGGCGGGTGTCGACAAGGAGTTTGAAGGCGAAGCGCTGCCCATGCCCGGTCTCAAAATTGGTTATTTGTCGCAGGAACCGCAGGTCGATCCGAATAAGACGGTGCGCCAGGTAGTAGAGGAGGGTCTCGGTGACATCCTCGGCGCACAACAGGAGCTGGAGGCGGTCTATGCCGCCTACGCCGAGCCCGATGCGGACTTTGACGCCCTCGCGACCGAGCAGGCGCGCCTGGAGGCCATTGTCGCCGCCGGTGATGGCCATCAGGCCGCGCAACAGATGGAAGTCGCCGCTGACGCCCTGCGTCTCGCCCCCTGGGATGCCTTGGTTGGCCCGCTATCCGGTGGTGAAAAGCGCCGTATTGCCCTCTGCCGTCTGCTCATCAGCCGCCCCGATATGCTCCTCCTCGACGAACCCACCAACCATCTGGACGCCGAATCGGTGGACTGGCTGGAGCAATACTTACAACGCTTCTCCGGCACCGTGGTCGCCGTCACCCATGATCGTTACTTTCTCGACAACGCCGCCGAGTGGATTCTGGAGCTGGATCGTGGTCATGGCTTCCCTTACAAGGGCAACTACTCCGCCTGGCTGGAGCAGAAAGAAAAACGCCTGGAGCAGGAGGCCAGAACCGAGGTGTCGCGCCTCAAAGCGATGCAGCACGAGCTGGAATGGGTGCGACAAAACGCCAAAGGCCGCCAGAGCAAAAGTAAGGCGCGCATGGCCCGCTTTGAAGAACTGAGTTCCTACGAATACCAGACCCGCAATGAAACCCAGGAGATTTTCATCCCGGTGGCGGAACGCCTCGGCAATGAGGTGATTGAATTCCGTGATGTGACCAAGGGCTTTGGCGACAAACTGCTTTTTGAACATCTCAGCTTTAAAGTGCCGCCGGGCGCCATCGTCGGTGTTATCGGCCCCAATGGTGCCGGTAAGTCGACATTTTTCCGCATGATTGTGGGCCAGGAAACTCCGGATAGCGGCGAAGTCGTTCTCGGCTCCACCGTCAAGCTGGCCTATGTGGATCAGTCCCGCGATGCGCTCGCCGCCAAAAACAACGTCTGGGAAGAAATCTCCGGTGGGTTGGACATCCTCACCGTCGGCAAGTTTGAAATCCAATCCCGCGCCTATTGTGGCCGCTTCAACTTCAAGGGTGTCGACCAACAAAAGCTGGTGGGACAATTGTCGGGCGGTGAGCGCGGCCGCCTGCATCTGGCCAAGACCCTCATCGCCGGCGGCAACGTCCTCCTCCTCGATGAACCTTCCAACGACCTCGATGTGGAAACCCTGCGCGCGCTGGAAGATGCCCTGCTGGAGTTCGCCGGCAGCGTTATGGTCATCTCCCATGACCGCTGGTTCCTCGACCGCATTGCCACCCACATCATCGCTTTTGAAGGCGATGCCCATGTGGAATTCTTTGCGGGCAATTACCATGAGTATGAGGCCGACAAAAAGCGTCGCCTGGGTGAAGAGGGTGCCCGGCCCCACCGCCTGCGTTACAAGCCCATCGTGCGCTAAGGTGCCTTGACTTTCACGCAGCATCTCCTTATCTTCTCAGCCCTTAAGAATTATCCGCAGGAAGTGTCTCATGAAGCGTACTTTTCAGCCCAGCGTCGTTCACCGTAAACGGACCCACGGTTTCCGTGCCCGCATGGCCACTAAATCCGGCCGCCTCGTGCTCAAACGCCGTCGTGCCAAGGGCCGTCAGCGCCTCTGCCCGTAAGCCGATGAACCCGGCGCTGGCGCATCCTCATCGTTTTACCCGCGAGGATCGCCTCCGCCAGAAGGCGGCTATCCAGCGCACCCTCAAGCAGGGGCGCAAGAAGGTCTTCCCAGAATTGGTGATCTACACCTTGCATAACGAATTGCCGCACCCCCGTCTGGGGTTGGCGGTGAGCCGCAAGGTGGGTAATGCCATAGTCCGCAACCGCGTCAAGCGGCGCCTGCGCGAGGCTTTCCGGCAGCAGCCGGTGCGCGCACAAGGGCGTGACGTCCTGGTGGTGGCACGGGCTGGTGCCCGGCAACTCAGCATGCGGGCCATGAGCATCTATTTCCAGCAATTGCTGGGGAAGGCATGAGCGCACGGGGCGTGGCCGTCGTTGTCGTGCGCGGCTATCAGTATGTCATTAGCCCCATGCTGGGACATCACTGCCGTTTTTACCCGACCTGCTCCGAATATACCTGTCAGGCCATCGAACGCTACGGCATCGCCAAAGGTTCCTGGCTAGGCATAAAACGCATCAGCCGCTGCCATCCCTGGCACCCCGGTGGTGTTGATCCCGTTCCTTAAACGCCCTGGGGCCCCATGGATAATCAGAAGACCATCCTCGCCGTTGCACTTGCCGTAGTCGTCTTCCTGCTGTTTCAGGCCTGGCAGGAGCAGAATACGCCGCAACCGGTTACGCCGACTGCCGTCCGCCAAAGTGTCACGACCCCCAGCACGCCAACACCCGCTGGGGCTACCTCACCAGCAGCAGTGACCGCACCGATGGTCGCGCCGGTCAGCACCAGTCTCCAGTCGGCGACAGGACCCACGGTGCCTTTCCAGACGCCGATGTTCACTGGCCAGATCGGCCTGAACGGTGGCGATATTCAACACCTTGGCCTGCGCCATTATCCGCAGGCGGTGGATAACCCCGCACCCTATCCCATCCTCGACAGGACAGCGGCTAAGCTTACCGTACAGCAGAGCGGTTTCGTCAGCAGCGACGGGCAGACCCTGGTCGCCCAGTTTGCCGTTCCTGCCGTCCAGCGGGCCGCCGGCCAGCCCATCACCCTCACCGGCAAGGCCGGCCCCCTGAGCGTCGAAAAAACATGGATATTCCAGCCCGACAGCTATGTGGTGGAAGAACACATCACCATCACCAATAGCGGGTCCACGCCGTGGAATGGCAGTTATTTTGACCAGATCCTGCGTAATGATCGCACCGAAACGCACATGTTCATGTCGATTTTCACCGGCGCGGTGCTCATGCACCAGGGCAACTTCAGCGAAGTGAGTTTCGGCGATATCCACGATCATCCGGAGTTGAAGTCCGGCCCCGGCTGGGCGGGGATGATGGATCACTACTTCCTCACGGCTATATTGCCCTCCGAACAGGCGCAAACCCAAGTTTATGCGCGCCCATCGGGTACCAATTATGTCGCCGGCGTGAGTACCCCGCTGCCGACCCTGGCGCCGGGCCAGAGTACCACCATCACCCAGCAGCTCTTCCTCGGGCCGAAGCAGCAGCAAACCCTGGCCGCCATGGGTCGCGGCCTGGAGCAGACCGTGGACTACGGCTGGTTCGCCATCATCGCCGAGCCCATGCATGTGGTACTGACCTGGTTCCATGGACTGGTCGGCAACTGGGGGCTGGCGATTATCCTGCTGGTCATAGTGGTCAAGTCCATCTTCTTCTATCCCTCAGCCATCAGTTACCGCTCCATGGCCAATATGCGCAAGTTGCAGCCCAAGCTGGAGAAGCTGAAAAAGGAGGTCGGTGATGATCGCCAGAAGCTGGGCGCGGCCATGATGGCGCTGTATCGCAGCGAGAAGGTCAATCCCATGGCGGGTTGTCTACCCATCGTGCTGCAGATGCCCTTCTTCATCGCCCTGTACTGGGTGCTGGTGGAGAGCGTCTCGCTGCGGCAGGCACCCTTCATCCTCTGGATTCATGATCTGGCCATACCTGATCCTTACTACATCCTGCCTCTGCTCATGGGCGTGTCCATGTTCTTCCAGCAGCGCCTCAATCCAGCACCGGTGGACCCTATACAGAAGCGCATCATGTCCGCCCTGCCGGTGATCTTCGCGGTATTCTTCTCCTTCTTCCCGGCAGGTCTGGTACTGTACTGGCTGACCAACAACGTGGTCTCCATCGGCCAGCAGTACCTGATCACCCGCCATATCATGGCGGCCAAGGACTAGGGTGGACCGTCCGTCTTGAGTTAAAGACATGGACTATCAGCAGGGAGACACCATTGTGGCGATTGCCACGCCGCCGGGAGAAGGCGGCGTCGGCATTTTGCGCCTCTCTGGACCACAGGCCTTGCCCATCGCGACGGCGCTCTGCGGCGGATCGAAAGCAAAACCACTGATGCCCCGCCTTGCCCATTTTCGCCGCTTTCACGCCCGCGACAGCAGCGTGATCGATCATGGCATCGCCCTCTATTTTCCCGCCCCTCACAGCTACACCGGCGAAACCGTCGTGGAATTGCAGGGCCATGGCAGCCCGCTGGCCCTCGCCAGCCTGCTCGCCGAGGCCATCGCTCTGGGCGCACGGGCGGCGCGTGCCGGCGAGTTCAGTGAACGGGCCTTTCTCAACGGTCGTCTTGATCTTGCCCAGGCCGAAGCGGTGGCCGACCTCATCCACGCTCGCAGCGACGCCCAGGCACGCGCCGCGATGGCGAGCCTGGAAGGTGCCTTCTCGCAGGCGGTCGATGGCATCCATGGCCAGCTCCTGCAACTTCTCGCTCTCGCCGAGGCCGGACTGGATTTCAGTGAAGAAGACCTCGGCGATGCCCATGAACAGGCTATCGCCGATAGCCTGATGCGGCTGGAAGGCCAGATCGCCCGTCTGCTCAAGCAAGCACAACAAGGCGCCCGACTCGCCCGTGGCGGTCGCGTGGTGCTCGCCGGACGACCCAACGTCGGCAAATCCAGTCTGATGAACGCCCTCGCCCGACGCGAGTCGGCCATCGTCACCGCCATCCCCGGCACCACCCGCGACCTGCTCCGCGAAGAAATCGTCCTCGACGGCCTGCCGGTGGAGCTTATCGATACCGCCGGGTTGCGCATGGCCACGGATGCCGTGGAGGCAGAAGGCATCGCCCGCGCCCGCAACATACTGCACAGTGCGCAACTGATCCTGCTGGTGGCCGATGCGAGCACGGGATGGCAGGCGGAGGACGAAACCATCCTGCGCGACCTGCCGGAAGGACCGCGCCGTATCATCTGGAACAAGCTGGATCTGGTTTCTGCACCGCCCGACACCCCGGCGGGTGAGGCGGCCATCGCCCTCTCCGCCCAAACCGGCGCAGGCCTCGAGGCATTACACCGCAGCTTGATTGAAGCACTCGGCGTACAGGGCGACAGTTGCCCCTTCAGCGCCCGCCGTCGCCATGTCGAGGCGCTGGAAAGCTGTTTGCATCAGCTCGTCGCCGCCCGCGACATGCACCGCCTGGGGGATGCCCCCGAACTGGTCGCCCAGTCCCTGCGTGAAGCCGCAGTGGCGCTGGCCAGCATCACCGGCCGTATGGACGTGGAAGATATTCTCGGCGAGATTTTTTCGCGCTTTTGTATCGGGAAATAAAGTTCATTTCAACTGCGGTAGTAAGGCGACAAGTTGTTTTTTGCTGATCAGTCCAGGTATGAGGCCGAGCTGTCCATTCTTCATTTGATAGATAACGGCGGGCGTCCCCCTGATCCCCAAGGCTTGCATGATACCCAGATTCGTATGGAGATCCGTGGCGGTTTTGGTACTCAACCTGGCTTGCGGCAACTGCGCATAGCCTCCGCTTTGAACCGCGCCTTCCACGATCTGTTCGAAATGCTTCAGTGCAGCCACGGGATGCGGCGCTTGCAACCATGCGGCGGCCTCGGCAGGGCTATACCGGGTGAGGAATGCCACGGGGACATAGCGCACGGTTAACTTGCCTTCCTCAATGAGCGGTGCCTCGTTGTCGTAGAGCACATGGCAGTAGGGGCAATTGGGATCCTGAAAATCGTATATAATGGGTCCGCGGTGCCCTTCCTGGATGTAAGTGAGGCGGTGGGCCAAAATCTGGCTCCACAAAGTCTCGGGCGTCAGCTTGTTGGGCTGAAGATCGCCCGCTGTGGCGGAAGATATACCGGCCATCGCAATGCCCCATCCGAGTAGGCAGCGGATAGACAGCTTTCCAGATAAATTCATGAGTGGCTTCCTTTTCGGTGCATTCCTCAACATCCTTTGTTGCTCCTGTCAATTTCGTGCGGTAAATGGTGAAGGATCCGAGGACGGTGTTGGCAGCATCTGATGCAGATGTTGCAGCAGGGTGTCGGGTCCTTCGTACCCCTCGTATTGCGCGACCATGGCGCCCTGCGGGTTGATGAGCAGCACCGCAGGGGGACCGAAGAGGTGATACTGGCGAAGCAGATCCCGGGATGCCGCATCACTGGCGGTCATGTCGACCCGGATCAGGGTAAGCGGCCGCAACGCCTTCTCCACCCGACGATTATCGTAGGTGGTCACATCCATACGATGACATTCCACACACCATTTCGCCCAGAAGTCCACCAGCACGGGGCGGCCATCGGCTGCCGCCAGCGCTGCCTGCAACTGGGGAAGACTATGTACCATCTGGAACTGAAGGTGACGATCAGGCATTGGGACCTGGCCACGGTTCGTAAATGGCGCCAATGGTTCAAGAACCCGGGTGGCCCCGGCCAGTGCCCCCGCGCCCAGCGCCAGACCGTAGGCAAACAGGAGCAGCCCTACGCCCTGCCAGAATCGGGACCAACCAGCAGTGCCCGGGGGCGAAGACGAGAAGGCCCCGATAAATACGGCGGTGATGACCGCAAGCGCAGACCACAAGGCGAGGGTGACGGACCCCGGGAGTATCCGCGAGAGAAACCAGATGGCGACACCGAGCAGCACAACGCCGAAGGCGTCCTTGACCACGTTCATCCAGCGTCCGGTCTTGGGCAGGAAATGCCCGGCGGAAGTGCCGATGATGAGCAACGGCACACCCATGCCCAGACACATCAGGAAAAGTGCCAGCCCGCCCAACACCACGTTGCCGTTGTGGGCGATGAACAGCAAGGCACCCGCGAGCGGTGCCGCCACGCAGGGGCCCACGATCAACGCCGAAAGAACCCCCATCACCAGGGCGCTGAGGAAATGGCCCCCCTTGCCATACTGGGAAAGGCGCGACTGTATGGCCGTCGGCATCTGCAATTCGTAGAATCCGAACATGGACAGTGCGAGCAGGACGAACAATGCACTGAACCCGGCGAGTACCCAGGGGTTCTGGAAGACGGCCTGCAGATAGGAACCCGTCAAAGCCGCCAGAACACCGGCTATGGTGTAGGTCAGCGACATGCCCAGGACGTAGAACAGCGAAACCCAGAAGGCATGACGCCGTGCGTGCCTGGGGTGAACCTCCGCATCCCCATGGCCTACCACCAGTGCCGAAAGAATGGGAATCATCGGGAAAACGCAGGGCGTGAAGGCGAGACCCAGCCCCGCCAGGAAGAAGAGCAACAGCGTCCAAAAGGGTTGTCCTCCTTGCAAGCCACTGGAAAACTGCGCTTCAACACCTGCAACACCTGCAACACCTGCAACACCTGCAACACCTGCCATCGGTGCAGCAGCGGGTTGCGCTGCTGATGCGCCGGCGGATGATGATGTAGCGGCCGGAGACGGTAACGCCGCTGTTGGGGGTATGTTTTCTGGAACCGCCTCGCCAGGGAACGTGGTCACTGGCAGCGCGAGGGTTTTAGTCATTTCCGGATAACAGACGCCTGCGTTGGCGCACCCCTGAAAGCGACTGGTGACGACTACGGCCTTCGGGGGGGTGCCCGTAAACTGTAATGGAACACGCAGGGTGGTGGTGCCTTCATAGACCTGCAAGCGCCCCACGGCGGGGACGGTCATCCATTTCCCGGGAGGCAGCGTGTAAGGGGTCAGGTGGACCGTATTGGGGGAGACTTCGAGATGGATGTGGTCACGATAGAGGTGGTAGCCGGGCGCAGTTATCCATTGAACCACCAGGGTATGGTGTGGCGCCATCCGCGCGTGAAATGAGAAGGCTTTTGCCTCAGGCAGGAAGGAAGGGTTTGCGAAAAGAGCACTCGCCTGGGCCACGGGCATGACCAAAAACAGCAGCACGAGCGGTACAATCCGTGCCCAGATTAGACGCTTCATGGATATTCCTTCTGAAGATAGTTTCCGTAACCCGGCCCCTGTGGGACAGGTTGGAGCTACGGGATGCTGGATAGTTCCCTATGGAAAAACCTTTCAATCAGGGAGGATAAAGACTTGGAGGATACAGATGCAACAACAAAGCGATAGTCCCCTTGCGATGCCGACCTGCCTTCCGTTCAAACCGGGCCGACGCATGACCTTTGCGCGATGTCATCCAGGGCTGGCACCCGCCCACGATGCAATCGGTAAGCACCGCATGGTGGCCCTCCCGGCGTTGTTCGCCGCCAAGCTCTGGGTTTAACCAAAACCTGAGCAGCTACTACTGCCGCTGCAGGCCCAGTGTCCAGATATGCCCATTCACCGATTCAAGATGCAGGATGTAGGAGCCCTGCGGCAATGGTGCCATATTCTGAGTCGCTGGCGGGAGGTGGATCATGGCTTGCGCACCGACAGGTCCGGCGATTCCGAATTTCCCGGTGTGAATTTGCTGGTAAGCAAAATCATTCACAAAAGCGCTTTTTGGCAAGGCAGATAGAGCAGCACTATTCCACCTCTCCACCACCTTCCCGGTTTTACTGTCGACCAGCGCAGCTTCGAGCACATTGGATGGTTCCGCGGCCACGCCGGCGTTGACATAGGCGTGGAATTTTATGCTGCCATCGTTCTGTAGGATGCCATGATCTAATTTCCAGTGGTGCTTGGCTGGACTTACCGGGCCGCCATGGAAAGGGGTGATTACCGAACCGCGGTAATAACTGTAGGTGGCAACGATGAAGACCACCGCGATCCAAAACAAAACCAGCGCCAGTTTTTTGAATGCCCCATCGCTCAAGGGCAGGGGTAGGCTACCGCCCAGCCAGCGAAACCAGGCGTTCGCTGCTAGTCCTTGGTATCGGGAGAGCAGCCAGTTATCCAGCGAGTACGAAGCGCTTCCGGCGAGGAAGAGGGTGACGCCCATGGCAAAGTTAGATGCGGCCATAGTCCATTCGTCAATGCAGGTGGCCCCCTGCCAGCCGAACAAGAGCATGAGCACCGTGGACAGCCCAATGGTAGCTACAGCAGCAAGCCGGATATACAGACCGGCGATCAACATAAAACCGGCGATCATTTCTACGGCGCTAAAAATGATCACACCGGCATAGAGGAGGGTGAAGTGGTGAAGTAGAAACGCGACCAGGTGATCTGTGCCCAGTAGCGCTCCAGGCATGGCCGTCTGGAACTTGTAAGCCATCCAATGGCCGTGTACATCGAGTTTTTGCGGACCATAGATGAAGCGTCGGGTGCCACCGCCCCAGTAAATCCACCCCTGGACGAAGCGAACTGCGAGCAGGGCAATGGCGGCGAGTCGCCAGCCGCGATCGGCCGAGTCTTGTGGGGCAGTGCTTGACATTGTGGTTGCCATGAAACCTCCTGTTTGGCCTAAATTCGGATGGGAGCGATCCATCACACGGCCTGGCTGCGCCCCCTACCAGAGGAATCCCGTCACACCCCTGCGGAATGGCCCGTGATCGGGTCCAAATCCCCAAGCTGGCCCTGGCCACCTATGTAATGAAGTCGATTCTCACCCCGTGCATGAGGCTGCGGCCATACCGACAGCAGGTATCGTGCCAGCCATATGGGGATGGCAGGGGGCTGTTTTATTTTAATATTCTTGTAACGGAGATTATCAAGGCGGGGCACGAATGAACCAAACGGCGCAGCTTGGCTGTGACATTGTGCCAAAAGGGCCAGCAAGTCGTCCCAAGGCGACCATCCAAATGCCAGAATTATATTTTCTCGCCGTCCTGCAAATCCTCGTGGTCGCTGATTAGTCCGAGATTTTTCATGCGGGTGCGCAGTTGCTTGCGGCTGATGCCGAGCAGAATGGCGGCCTGGCTTTGGTTGAAGTGGGTCTTGTTCAAGGCCGAAACGACCGCTTCGCGCTCTAAAGCGTGAAGGTCATAAATCCCGCCGATGGGGGGTATTCTTTCCGCTTCCGCGATACGCATCTCATTCGGGAGATCGGCCGCAAGTATGGTGCCGCTCCGATTCAGCACCACCAACCGCTCGACGAGATTCTCAATCTGTCGGATATTACCGGGCCACGAATAGGCATTCATAGCGGCCAACGCTGCAGTCTCTATCTCTACTTCGGGCCGCCCCAGGTCTGTGCATACCCGCTGCAAAAAAAAGCGTACGAGAGAAGTGATATCTCCGCGCCGTTCACGCAGCGGTGGAATGTGCAGCGGGATGACATTCAGGCGGTAATACAGGTCTTCCCGAAAACGGCCCGCCTCCACCGCCTTGGCGAGGTCCACATGGGTTGCAGCAATGATGCGGGCCGCGAGGGGCAGGGGTTGGTGCCCGCCGAGGCGGGTGTATTCCCGCTCCTGCAAGGTGCGCAACAACTTGACCTGCATAGCCAGTGGCATGTCGCCCACCTCGTCCAGGAAGAGCGTCCCAGCGCCCACCATTTCCAATTTCCCTGCCTGAGACCGCACCGCACCGGTGAAGGCACCTTTCTCGTAACCGAAGATTTCGCTTTCCACCAGATCCAGAGGGATGGCCCCGCAGTTGAAAGCGAGGAAAGGGGCACGGGCGCGGGAGGAGGCCATGTGCAGCCCCCTGGCGACCAACTCTTTGCCGGTTCCCGACTCGCCGGTAATAAGGACGTTGGAAGGAGCGGGCGCGACCAGATTTATCATCTCCAGAATTTCGAGCGTGCCCTGACTCTCCCCGATAATGCCGTGGCGCGGCAGGTCCTGGCGGTGGGGCAGTATGGTGTGACCCCGGCAACTCAACGCCTGCCGGATGATGGCGACGAGTTCCCCCTCGTCCACCGGTTTGGTCAGGTAATGCTCCGCGCCCGCCTTGATGGCCTGTACCGCCTGTTCGATTTCGCCATAGGCCGTGGCGATCAACACGGGAATCTCGGGCCAGCGTTCCTTGATGTGCCTTAGCAGCTCGGTGCCGCTCATCCCTGGCAAACGCTGATCCGTAAGGACCAGGACGGGGAGTTCCCTGGCCATGACGGCCAACGCCTCCTCTGCCCTTTCGGTTTGTATGGTCGAGAAGCCCTCGGCCTCCAAGATGGCGGCGAGTACACTGCGCAGATTTTTTTCGTCCTCGACGATGAGAATTTTCTGGGATGGCATGCCGATGGTTTTTTCAATACTCCTAAAATGACGATACCGATGCGTGGGTCATCGATCAGAACGCTGCGGAGGCAGGCAGAGCGCGAATTCCGCTCCCACATCCCGCTGGCGCAATTCCACTTGGCCGTCGTGAACCATCATGATCTTGGTGACCACCGCCAGTCCAAGGCCGCTACCCTTCGCCTTCCCTGTCACGTAAGGCTTGAAAATGTCGCTGACTCGCTCCGGTGGTACCCCCGGGCCATTGTCCACAACCCCGGTCACGAATTGCCCATTGCCTTCGCGCCGACCGTATAAGGTAATGCAGCCACCGTGGTTCGGCAAGGCTTCGACAGCGTTGAGCAGCAGGTTGCTGATCGCCTGCTCCAGCAACTGGGGATCGACAACGACCTGCAGGGATGGAAGGCAATCTATAGTAAGGGCAACATTTTTGGCCTCGAGATCCGTCGCGTGCCGCTTGCTGCTGCGTAAGAGCAACTCCAACGCAGATACTTCTGTGAGCTGTATATGGTAAGGACGCCCGAAATCCAGGAACCCCTGGGTCATGTCATACAGTCGCTGGACCTCCTCTTCGATGATATTTATGAAATCTTGTCGGTTCACCGGCTGCTCGTAGCGGACCAGGTATCGCGCTGCACCGCGCAAGGACGAAAGGGCGTTGCGGATCTCGTGAGCCACCTGGGCCGACATCTCTCCAATCGTGGCCATGCATTGCATCGCCTGTTGTCTCCGGTGTAACTGATTGAGTTCCATCAGGTATTGTTGCAGCCGTTGTTCCAGCCTCTTGAAGCCTTCCTCCAGATGCATCATCTCGTCGCCATCCGCCGGAGCGGGGGGATATGGTGAGAAACCGTCTACATGGAGCCGCGACTCCATGTCTGCCATCTTCTGCGAGAGGCGCAGGATGGGGCGGGTGAAGGCCTTGCCGATCAGCGATGCACCGATGAGGCCAAGGAAAGCCGTGATCATGCCAAGAAAGGAAAGACGCCTGATCGCAAGGTCCATGCGGGTATCCACCATGTTTTGGATGGTGTCGTTATTGGGATGCAGGCTGACATAACCGAGCATGTGCGATCCAACCCGGATGGGGGTGGTAAATTTCTCGCGCCCCGAGCTTGGTGACCCTGGTTCTTGCCGACCGATCGCGGTCAACTGTGTACTCGCGATTATTACGCCTTGCGGATTTATTATGATTGCATGGCGGATAAGCGGATTGCTCTCGACCCG
>NZ_JBYCKR010000016.1:0-7538 GCF_057473505.1 Acidithiobacillus sp. TH-A35
CCGTGACCTGGAACATCGACATGAGCGGCTGCGCTTACAAGGTGGATGCCGAAGAGGCCGCCTGGAATTCCGGCAAGGAATATGAATCCGGCAATATGGGCCATCGCCCCGGCGTGAAGGGCGGTTATTTTCCGGTCCCGCCAGTGGACTCCGCTCAGGACCTGCGCTCCGCCATGTGCCTGGCCATGGAAGAGATGGGTTTGAAGGTGGAAGTGCATCACCATGAGGTGGCCACGGCCGGGCAGCACGAAATCGGCGTCGGTTTTAATACGCTGACCCGTAAGGCGGACGAGGTGCAGATCCTCAAATATGTCGTCCACAACGTAGCGGCGGCTTATGGTCAGACAGCCACTTTCATGCCCAAGCCCATCGTCGGTGACAACGGCAGCGGCATGCACGTCCACCAGTCCCTCGGCAAGGATGGCAAGAACATCTTTGCGGGTGATTTGTATGGCGGGCTGTCGGAGGTCGCGCTGTACTACATCGGCGGTATCATCAAGCATGCCAAGGCGATCAACGCGCTGACCAACCCCAGCACCAACAGCTACAAGCGTCTGGTGCCCCATTATGAGGCCCCGGTGCTGCTGGCTTACTCCGCCAAGAACCGTTCGGCCTCCATCCGTATTCCTTTCGTCAACAGCCCGAAGGCCCGGCGCATCGAAATACGTTTCCCGGACTCCACTGCCAACCCCTACCTGGCGTTTTCTGCCATGCTGATGGCGGGTCTGGACGGTATTCAGAACAAGATCCATCCCGGCGACGCCATGGACAAGAATCTCTATGATCTGCCCGCAGAAGAGCAGGCCAACATCCCCGGTGTGGCGGCGTCGCTGGAAGAAGCCCTGCGCGCTCTGGAAGCCGACCATGACTTCCTCATGAAGGGTGGCGTGTTTTCCGAGAGCTGGCTGGAAGGTTATCTGGATGTGAAGTGGGCCGAAGTGCAAACCCTGCGCATGACCACCCATCCGGTGGAGTTCCAGATGTATTACAGCCTCTGAGACCGGGTACAGCCCGCCGCCGCGGGCTTTCCCCGGCGCCATCAGCCCCGTGTTTTACGCGGGGCTTTTTTGTGGCCGCTGCCTTGACAATACGGGGCTTGGCGACCATATACAGAAATGCCGCGCTGGTCAGGAGAACAGGCTGATGAAGTACAGGAAATCCCCTCTTACGTCTGGTAAAGGTGAATCAAAGCGTGCAATAACGGCAGGAGCGTGTATTCTCCTGTCGGCCTTTCTGATCAACACTTCCGTGGATGCATCAACCATTTATCGCTGGGTGGGTGGCGGTGGAGTAGTCAGCTATGGCGAAACCCCGCCTGCGGGCGCCAAAGGCGTCGAGCAGATCTCCGGGGTGCCGCAGGGCGCGACCAGCACGCCTGTGTCTGCGCCCAGTGACAGCGTCACCCCGCCGTCAGAGCGGCCTGCGTCAGCGCCCACCGGGCCTGCCGCTAACCCGGCATTGAAGCGCATGCAGGCAGAACTGCTCGCGGCGCGTCTGGCGCTGATTCAGGCGACCAAAAATTATGAGCAGGGCAAGGTTATACGCACCGGCAACGAGCGCAATTATGCCCGCTATCTGGATCGCGTAAACGGCCTGAAACAGGCGATGGATGCGGCGCAATTGCGCGCGCTGTTGCTCCAGCGACAGATCCAACAGGTGCAGAACGAAGGTCCGGCGCCGACGGCTCCAGGGCGCGCGGCGCATTAGGTTGCCGGGTGCGGCGCGTGTCCGAGGCATAGACCCGAGGGCGCTTCGTAGCTTACCATAGACCGTAAGATAGCCACTGCACGCCTTTGGGAGACCTAATGCCGCGTTTCTTGCTCAGTAACGATGATGGTTATCTGGCACCGGGACTGGCGGCACTCGCTGAAGCAATAAGGCCTTTAGGCGATTTGGAAGTGCTGGCGCCGGAGCAGGATCGTAGCGGCGCCAGCAACTCCCTCACCTTGGACCGGCCGCTGCGGATGCGTACCGGGCTCAATGGATTTCACTATCTGGTCGGCGGCACGCCCACGGACTGCGTCCACCTCGCCGTCACCGGCATCTTCGCGGAAACGCCTGATATGGTGGTCTCCGGTATCAATCGGGGGGCCAACATGGGGGACGATGTGCTCTACTCAGGCACCGTGGCCGCAGCTACCGAGGGACGTTTTCTCGGTTTGCCTGCCATCGCGGTTTCCCTGGCCGGACGCGATTGCACCCACTTTTCGACCGCGGCGCGGGTGGCCGCCAAGTTGGTGACCGGGGTGCTGAGGCATGCGCTGCCTGCCGATACCATTCTCAACGTGAACGTGCCGGATTTGCCTTACCATGAAATCCGCGGATTTGAAGTGACGCGTCTGGGGCGTCGCCACAAGAGCGACATGGTGATACCGGCGGCGGATCCTCGCGGTGATCCCGTTTACTGGATTGGCCCTTCCGGGCGGGAGGCCGATGCCGGTCCCGGTACCGACTTTGACGCGGTGCGCCGCGGTTACGTCTCCATTACGCCGCTCGATCTGGATATGACCCGCTACAATTTTCTGGATGGTTTGAGTCAATGGCTGCTTCGTTGCTAGCCTTGAGTCCTGAAGTCGGCATGATCTCCCCGCGCACCAGAGGGCGGATGGTGCTCCGTCTGCGCGCGGAAGGCATCCGTGACGAGCGGGTGCTGGACGCGATGAATCGGGTTCCGCGTCATCGCTTTGTCGCGCAGGCGCTGGCGGGACGTGCCTATGAGCCGGTGTCTCTGCCCATCGGTTATGGACAGACCATCTCCCAGCCCTGGACCGTGGCGCGGATGACGGAGGCGATCCTGGAGGACAGGGGAATGCCGCAGCGGGTGCTGGAGATTGGTACCGGTTCTGCCTACCAGACGGCAGTGTGGGCAGAGCTGGGGGCGGAGGTCTTCAGCATTGAGCGTATCGGTCCGCTTCAGGAAATGGCGGAGGCGTTGCTGGGGCGGCTAGGCTATCGTCAGGTGCATCTGCATCACGGCGATGGTAGTGGCGGCTGGCCGGAAAAAGCGCCCTTTGATGCGATGGTCATTACGGCTGCCGTGCCCTGCGCCCTAGCACCCCTTTATCGCCAGTTGCGGGCCGGGGGACGTCTGGTGATGCCGGTGGAAGAAGGCGGCAGGCAGCATTTGCAAGTCAGTCATTGGGATGGCAGCGCGGCGCAGGTGATTCCGCTGGGCACCTGCCATTTTGTCCCCTTGCTGGCGGGAACGGTTTCGGTGGCCTCTGGAGAGTGTGTCGGATGAAAAGCGCGAGCAGAGACGAGGAAGAGGACGTTCAGGCAGGAGCCTCAGAGAAGGAAGAGGATGTTCCGGAAAAAGCCGATGGGGCAGAAGATTTTGGTGAGGCACACGACTGGGATGCCACCCGCTGTTATCTTCGGGAGATCGGTCATAGTCCGCTGCTGACGGCAGAACAGGAGGTCACCCTGGGGCGCCGGGTTCAGGCGGGGGACCAGGCGGCACGCTGCACCATGATAGAGAGTAACCTGCGCCTGGTGGTAAAGGTGGCGCGGCGCTATATCAACCGGGGGTTGCCGCTCCTGGACCTGATCGAAGAAGGCAATCTCGGGCTGATCCGAGCGGTGGAGAAATTTGATCCGGAGCGCGGCTTTCGCTTTTCTACCTATGCGACTTGGTGGATTCGCCAGAATATCGAGCGGGCGCTGATGAATCAGACCCGCACCATCCGCCTGCCCATTCACGTGATGAAGGAACTTAGTACCGTGCTGCGCGCGGTTCGCTGTCTCGGGCAAACCCTGCAGCGGGAGCCGACGCCGGAAGAGGTGGCAGAAGCTTTGGACCGCCCGGTAGAAGGAGTGCGCGATTGTCTGGAAATGGATGGCCGGGTGACGAGCCTGGATGTGCCCCATGGCCGGGAGTCGGATCGCCCTCTTGCGGATATTGTGGCCGATGCTGATGCGGTGAGCTTGGAAGACGGCCTGGCCGACCGGAATCTCTCCCAGCAGATGCAGCAATGGATTGCGACGATGACCGAGAAGCACCGGCTGGTGCTGCTCTGGCGTTTCGGTCTGGATGGTACCGACGGGGCGACGCTGGAAGAGGTCGGCTCCCGTCTTGGAGTTACCCGGGAGCGGGTGCGGCAGATTCAGGTAGAGGCATTGCTGGTGTTGCGCCGTCGCATTGAAAGGGAAGGGCTGACACCGGAGAGCCTCTTCGGCTGACGGCGGCGGGTGCCGGTGTGTTCAGGCCTCGGGCGGCAGCAGGGCGGCGACGACCACGCGATCTTCGGCCAGCAGAATGTTGTAGGTGCGACAGGCGGCGCTGGTGTCCATCACCTCTACGGCGAGTTCAGCGGCGCCCAGGGCACGCATGAGTTCCAGAGGAAAATGCTGGCACTTGCCGGTGCCCAGCAGCACGATGTCGGGTTTGCGCGCCAGCACTTCGGCAAAGTGCGAGAGCTGGAGTGCGTTGGCATGCTCCGGTCCCCAGGGGCTGTGCAGCCAGTCGGCACCGACCAGCAGGCCCTGCGTGTGGCGCTTGCCGTGAATGACGATGCCCTGTGGCCCGTAGGCGTGGACGACATTGTGGTGACCGAGGTGTTGTAGGTGTAATTTCATGTTGAATGTCCCTCATGCGGATTGACAGGCCTGCTTTGCCTCTCTATTGTTCTTCGATTTCGGCATTCGCTACAACCCTGAAGGCCCGCGCCACATGAACAGTGACTTTGAACGTATCCGTCGTCTCCCCCCTTACGTATTTAACATCGTTACGGACCTGAAGAATCAGGCCCGCAAGCGGGGCGAGGATATCATCGACTTTGGCATGGGTAATCCTGATCAGCCCACGCCCCAGTATATTGTCGACAAACTCTGTGAAACGGCCCAGCGCGGCGATACCCATCGCTACAGTGTGTCGCGCGGCATCCCCCGCCTGCGTCGCGCCATCACGACCTGGTATGAGCGCCGCTATGGCGTGCAGCTTGATCCCGAGTCTGAAGCCATTGTCACCATCGGCTCGAAAGAGGGCATTGCCCATCTGGCGCTGGCGACCATGGGTCCCGGCGATACGGTGTTGGTGCCGAGCCCGACTTATCCCATCCATCCCTACGGCTTTGTCATCTCGGGGGCCGACGTGCGCCATGTGCCGATGCTGCCGGGGGTGGATTTCTTCGAGGAACTGGAAAAGGCCGTCAAGGCCGCTTGGCCGAAGCCGAAGATGCTGGTGATCAACTTCCCCCACAACCCGACGGCGGCGGTCGTGGAGCTGGACTTTTTCGAGCGGATTGTCGCGTTTGCCAAGGAACACCGTATTTGGGTGGTGCATGATCTGGCTTATGCGGATATCGTCTTTGATGGCTATAAGGCGCCGAGCTTTTTGCAGGTGCCAGGGGCCAAGGACGTGGGCGTCGAGTTCTTCACCCTATCCAAGAGCTACAACATGCCCGGCTGGCGGGTGGGTTTTGCGGTGGGGAACCCGAAACTGGTGGGCGCGCTGGCGCGGATGAAGAGCTATCTGGATTACGGCACCTTTACCCCAATTCAGGTGGCGGCCATCACCGCGCTGGAAGGGCCGCAGGATTGCGTGGAAGATATCCGGCTGATGTATGAGCAGCGCCGCGACGTGCTCTGCGAGGGGCTGGACGCGGCGGGTTGGGTGGTCGATAAGCCCAAGGCGACCATGTTTGTCTGGGCAAAAATTCCCGAAGCATTGCGCAAGATGGGCTCGCTGGAATTCTCCAAGCTGGTACTGGACCGCGCCAAGGTGGCGGTCAGCCCAGGTATCGGCTTTGGCGAGTTGGGCGACGAATATGTGCGTTTCGGGCTGGTGGAGAATGAGCATCGCACCCGTCAGGCTATCCGCGGCATTAAACACATGTTTCGTGAGGATCTGTAATGGCGGACGATATGGAACCAGTACGGATCGGTATTCTTGGCATGGGCACTGTCGGCCAGGGGACGGTGCGGGTGCTGGAGCGCAATGCGGAAGAGATCACCCGTCGGGTCGGGCGGGAGCTACGGGTGGTCCATGCGGCGGTGCGTAATCCGGCGCGTCTGGAAGGATTGGGGCTGGATGCGCGGATCAGTAGCGATCCCTGGGCGGTGGTGTGCGATCCCGAGGTAGACGTGGTCGTCGAGGTGATGGGTGGTCAGGAGCCCGCCCTGGACCTGCTGATGGCCGCTATCGCGGCGGGTAAGCATGTGGTGACCGCCAACAAGGCGCTGCTGGCCGAGCATGGCAACGAGATTTTCGCGGCGGCGCAGGCGCAGGGGGTGATGGTCGCTTTCGAGGCGGCGGTGGCGGGTGCCATTCCCATCATCAAGGCGATCCGCGAGGGGCTGGCGGGCAACCGGATTCAGTGGCTGGCGGGTATCATCAACGGCACCAGCAACTATATTCTCTCCCAGATGTTCCGCGCGGGTTGGGATTTTCAGCAGGCCCTGGCGGAGGCGCAGCGCCTGGGTTATGCCGAGGCCGATCCGGGGCTGGATGTGGATGGCGGCGATGCCGCGCACAAGATTACCCTGATGGCGTCTATTGCTTTCGGTATTCCGGTGGATTTCGCCCATTGTCATGTGGAAGGCATCCGTGCGCTGGAACGGATTGATGTGGTCTATGCCGCCGAGCTGGGCTATCGCATCAAGTTGCTGGGGATTGCGCGGCGCCGCGCGGATGGCGTCGAGTTGCGGGTCCATCCGACCCTGATTCCCCATAGTCATCTGCTGGCCAATGTGGAGGGAGCCTTCAATGCGATTCTGGTGGAGAGCGATGCGGCGGGGCAGAGCCTGTATTATGGACGCGGCGCGGGCGGCGATCCCACGGCCAGCGCCGTGGTGGCCGATTTGGTGGATGTGGCGCGGACCATGACCGCCGACCCCAGCAACCGGGTGCCCCATCTCGCCTTCCAGCCCGATGCCATGAGTGCCTTGCCGCTGCTGCCCATGGCCGAAGTGGAGAGCGCTTACTATCTGCGCATCCACGCCCACAACCGCCCCGGTGTGCTGGCACAGGTGGCGACGATGCTGGCGGAGTATGAGATTTCCATCGAAGCGCTGGTGCAGAAAGAGACACCGGAGGCAGACAGCGTGCCCATCGTCCTGCTGCTGCACCGCTGCCGGGAGGGTGACCTGGAGCAGGCCATCGCCCGCATTGAAGCCCTGCCAGTGGTCGTTCAGCCCGTATTGCGCCTGCGCGTCGAGAGCTTGGCGGAAGGGTGATCCATCCGCCACACTGAATTTTGGCATTTCATCTTAAATCAGGATAACTTCATGACCCGTTATACCGGTATAATCGACCATTACCGCGCCTTTCTGCCCCTGGCTCCCGAGACTCAGGCGGTGAGCCTGGGTGAGGGCAATACGCCGCTGATCGAATGCATCAATCTACCCCGCCAGCTCGGCCTCGATATCCGCCTTTTCCTCAAGTTTGAGGGCCTGAATCCCACCGGCTCCTTCAAGGACCGTGGTATGACCATGGCGGTGACCAAGGCCAAGGAAGAAGGCAGCGAGATGGTGATCTGCGCCTCCACCGGCAACACTTCGGCGGCAGCAGCGGCCTACGCGGCGCGGGCGGGGATGCGCGC
>NZ_JBYCKR010000017.1:0-7854 GCF_057473505.1 Acidithiobacillus sp. TH-A35
GGACGGCGAATAAAGGCGCGGGTAGCACCTACCAGGCTCGCCACATCGATTTCGTCACGCCGCTGGGAGATGTGCAGGCGGATCGTGTTACCCATGACCAGGATGGCTCCCACGGCGAGTAATCCTGCGAGAATCCACACCGCGCGCTTTCCTAAAGCAAGGATCGCCTGCAAACGCGCCACCCAACGCAGGTCTGATTGCGCACTGGCTACTCCCGGTTGCTGGCCCCAATAGGCTACCAGTGTTTGCAGCGCAGATGGACTCTGCGCCAGCGGGTTCAGTTCGACCACAAAAGAGGCCGGCAAGGGATTTTCACCTAAGGTCTGTATGGCCGCCGTCATTCCGGCGTGGTGCTCAAACTCCGTCAGCGCCGCCTCTTTGCCCACATAACGCACACTCACCACCCCGGTGCTGCGTTCGAGCAGGGCCTGGAGGTTCTGAACCTCTGCGGCAGAGGCGCCCTGGTGCAAAAAGAGAGAGATCTGCGCTTGATCCCGCCAGTGCCCCAAGAGTTGCTGGAGATTGTTGAGGGCAGCAAAAAGACCCACCGGAAGCGCCAGAACGATAGCCAGCGCCAGCACGGTCATGAGCGTGGCTACGGGCTGCTTGATCAGCGTATTCAGCGCATTTTTTGCCGCTTCCAGACGAATATGGAGATTCACGCCTTGTCCTCCTCAGGAGTGTGCAGACGGCCCTGTTCCAGGTGAAAAACCGGTAGGCCGAGGCGATTGACTTGCGATTGGTCGTGGGTAGCCACCAGCACGGTCGCTCCGTGGTGATGAAAGTCGCGGAAGAGATCAAGAATCTCCGTACTCAGGGAGTTATCCAGATTGCCCGTCGGTTCATCCGCAAGCAGAATTTCCGGAGTGTGGACGATGGCACGGGCAATGCCCACACGCTGCTGCTCACCGCCAGACAAGACCGCGGGCAAATCCTGCGCACGATCCCCCAGCCCCACCTTCTCCAGCGCCGCCCGTACCCGGCTTTGTATCTGTCGGCCAGTAAGGCCTCCCACCTGCAAGGTCAGCGCCACATTACTGAATACATCGCGATCCATCAGCAGCTTATGGTCCTGAAAGACGACACCGATCCGCCGCCGGTAGGCGGGAATATGACGGCGCCCGAGGGTGGAGACATCGATGCCATTGACCATCAGCGTACCGCGACTGACATCCTCCAAACGCAGAAGCAGCTTGAGCAGCGTACTTTTACCGGCGCCGGAAGGCCCGGTCAGCAGGGCCATCTCGCCTTTGTGCAAATGCAGATTCACCTCGCGGAGAACGTGATGCCGTCCCGGGTAATGCTTGGTGACGTTGATAAACTCGATCATGGCTTCGACTCCGCAAAAAGGGCATCGACAAAAGATTCGGGGTCAAAAGGACGTAGATCTTCGACCTGCTCACCAACACCGATATAGCGAATGGGGATGGGCACGGCCCTGGCAATGGCCGCCACCACGCCACCTTTGGCGGTGCCATCCAGCTTCGTGATGCAAATACCCGTCAACCCTACCGCATCGTGAAACTGACGCACCTGATTAAGGGCATTCTGGCCGGTGCCCGCGTCCAGCACCAGCCAGATCTGCTGTGGCGCCTCCGGGTCCTGTTTGCCAAGGACCCGCTTGATCTTCTTCAACTCTTCCATGAGATGACCCTGGGTATGAAGGCGGCCGGCGGTATCGGCGATGAGCAATTCGCTGCCGCGCGCGCGGGTCGTAGTCAGCGCATCAAAGATCACGGAAGCACTGTCGGCGCCCGTCCCCTGCGCCACCACGGGCACCTGCACCCGTTTACCCCATCCCTGCAACTGCTCCACGGCGGCGGCGCGGAAGGTGTCTCCGGCGGCGAGGACAATACCGAAACCCTCCGCCTTCCAGTGCGCAGCCAGCTTGCCGATGGTGGTCGTTTTGCCCGCCCCGTTGATACCCACCATGAGCAACACTTGAGAACGCCCCTTCTCGGGCGACCACTGTTGCGCGCGGGGACGCAGGATGTCGAGGAGTGACTCGCGCAATGCCGCCTGGAGCGCATTGGGGTCCGTGAGTTCCTTGCGACGCACCCGTTCCGTCACGCTGTCCATGATTTCACGGGTTGCAGCGGTGCCCAGATCAGCTTGCAGCAGTAAGGCTTCCAGGTCCTCCAGCAATTCTGCATCAATGACCTTTTTACCGAGTACCAGACGCCCCACACCCTCGACCAGTTGTTCCCGGCTTCGGGTCAGGCCTTGTCGAAGACGGGAGAAAAGCCCTTTTCCGGGTGTATCGGAAAGGGCTTCTGCCTGCGCTACAGCTTCCGCTGTAGCCGGCCCCACAGCAACCGGGGAGATGGTCTCTGCGGACGACGTTTCCCCCGCAGGAAGGCTTTTGTTACGCTTGAACCAGTCGAACGCCATTGGGTTAAGCAGACCTCAGACACTATGAATCTTTTCATTATCCACCGAAGGGCGGAATCGAACAATGCGCGCGACGCCGCACCGTGCCATGAGCGGCGTTTCTTGTCGCGGAATCGGCCCGTATGAGCGTCTCTATTATTGCGGGTCGTCATCGCGGCCGACGGTTGCTCACCCCGGCCGGTCCTTCCCTGCGCCCCACACCGGGCGCTGTGCGCGAGACACTGTTCAACTGGCTGGGAGGACGGGTGACCGGGGCACGGGTGCTGGATCTTTTCGCAGGTAGCGGCGCACTGGGACTGGAAGCCTGGTCACGCGGCGCACAAGAAGTCGTTTTCATCGAGAAAGACCCACAGCACCGCCAGCTCTTGTCCCGGAATCTGGCAGCCTGCGGAGTAGCGGCCCCGCAGTTGGCGGGTCCGGATGCCCTGGGATACCTGCAACATTGCACCCGGCCCTTTGATATCATCTTCGCCGATCCACCCTTCGGCCACGGCTGGCCGGCACGGATGGCCCCGATATTGTGGAATGGAAAGAAGTTCGCTGCGGAAGGCTGGCTGTATCTGGAGACCTCCGCCGCAGAGCGGTGGGATGACGCCCTAATCCCCAGCCATTGGCAAGCCTATCGGCGGGGCCGCTGCGGTGATTCGCACTACGCTCTTTATATGATTTTGCCGGAGCATTCCCATGACTAGACCCAACATAGAGCGCCGGATCATTTATCCGGGCACCTTCGATCCCATCACCAACGGCCATGAAGATCTGGTGCGGCGGGCAGCAACGCTATTTGATGAGGTCGTAGTGGCGGTAGCCGCCCAAACGGCGAAAACGACCATTTTCCCTCTCGCAGAACGGGTCGCGCTCGCTGAGGCAACTTTAGGCGGGATCCCGGGGGTGCGGGTACGGCCCTTCCCTGGTCTGCTGATTCACCTGCTGCAGGAGGAAAAGACCCATCTGATCCTGCGCGGACTGCGCGCCATATCGGACTTTGAGCATGAGTTTCAACTGGCCTCCATAAACCGGCGCATGGATGCCCAGATTGAGACGCTCTTCCTGATGACCTCCGATCAGCACACCTTTCTCTCTTCCAGCCTCGTGCGTGAAATCAGCCGGTTGGGGGGGGATGTGGATGCCTTCGTCCAGCCCGCCGTGGCCACCGCCTTAAAGCAGCATTTTCGTGTCGGCATGGACCCCAACGCTGCAGAAAAGTAAAATCTTAAAGTTGCCTTGAGGAGAATATATTAATGTCCCTACGCATTAACGATCAGTGCATCAATTGTGATGTCTGCGAGCCGGAATGCCCCAACAACGCCATCAGCATGGGCGCACAGATCTACGTCATCAATCCCGATCTTTGTACGGAATGCGTCGGTCACTATGACTCCCCGCAATGCATGGAGGTCTGCCCCGTCGACTGCATCCTCAGCGACCCCGACCATGCAGAGTCGCCGGAAGCCCTGGAACAAAAATTTCTGCAGCTTACGGGGCAGTAGTGCTGACCGGTTCCCGCAGCAGATGGAGCAATGGCGCCGAGTGACGGTCGAGGCGGGCCATTTGCTCCTGCGCAATCTGCAGGCTCTGCTGTAGTTGCTGAATGCGGGTATCAATATTACCCATGGTCTGAGCAATACTTTGCAGCGCATTGAGCTCCTCTTCGGCATTGTCCTGAAAAACCTGTAGTTGCTGGTTCATGACCGCCATGATCTCGTCTACCCAGGTCTCTGCCTCCCGTCTGGTTTCGACGACAAAATCGCGGGTTCGACTGGCTACAGTCAGGAAGGCCTTGCGCACCACGGCACTCTGGGTGTTCACAGCGATCTCCAGCATCATCCCGAAGCGCTCATAATTTTCCGCCATATCCATGAGCTCCGCCCGTCGTGGCATAATGGCATAGGGCACAGTCCGCAAGGCGGGTAAACGATAACGGCTCTGCAACGCCTGATACTCCCCGGCCACCAGTGCCGATACCTGCTGCGCACCCTGCAGCGCCTTGTCAAAATGGGCTATGGCCTCCGCGAAGAAAAGTCTGAAACGTTCGACGATACCTGCCGTTGTCCATACGGAAAGCATCTCCGCTTTGGCGTTGCTGATCACAAAATCAAAAGAAGCAGGCGCCAGAGGGACGAGCAGACACTCTTCAACCGCCTGACGGAAGGCCGCTTTTTTTTCCTCGAAGGCATGCCGGTCTTTCTCAAAGCTTTGGAGTAACCGCTGATGTTGTGCCACCAGTTCGGGCACTTTCTCAGCAGTCCGATCCCTGAGACTGCGCACGCTCTCTATCTGCGCCGTGATTCTATTCATTTGCTCATGCAGCAAATTTTTCTGGTCCATAACGACGCGCTCTACCAAAGCCCGGCACTTTGCCTGGATGGCCACTCGCCGTGCGGGCAATAGTACCTCAGCGATGGAACGCTCCAGGGCTGCCATTCCGCTACGTTCAAGCAACTTCTGATCCTTGCGGATTCGGGCGATGAGCCCCTTCTGACCGGAGACTGGAATAACCTGCTCACGAGGAATACGCAGCCGTTCCGCCGTTTTGTCCACCTGCTGCTCAATTTCTGCCACCACCCCAGACCAGTCACGCAATTCGTCCCAGAGGGTATCAATCTTGTTGAGGAGCACAATTTGCTTCTGGTGCGCATTGCGTATCAGATACTGTTCCCAGATGGTCAGGTCGCTTTGGGTAACGCCGGTGTCCGCACCCAGCACAAAAATAATGGCGTCCGCATCGGCGAGCATACCGAAAGTCAATTCGGGTTCCGCACCGATGGCGTTGAGGCCGGGGGTGTCCAGCACCGTGAGACCGGCATCCAGCATAGGATGTGCCAGATAAAGCAGGGCGTGACGCCAGCGCGGAATCAGCACCTTACCGAGGCCACAGGAGGGACAAACGGTGCGCTCGCGGTCTTTGGGCGTACGGTTGAGCGGCGGGCAAAGTCCGATGCGACGAGCATCCTCAATCGTCACACAAACCGTTTCCGTAAGATGAGCCAACGCCTGGCACCGTTCGTTTTTTTCTTCCAGCACCAGCGGCAATCGCGTCCACGCGCTCCCCGCCCTTTTGAGTTTTTCGATGCTGACATCGAGACTGCGGCTAGCAATGGGCAGGAGCTGCAAACCCGGCCGCCCCTGCGGCGCGCCGCGAATCTCCACGGGACACATGGTGGTCTGGCCGGAACTGGAGGGCAGCAGACGCGCCCCCATATCCGAGAAAAAGAGGGCATTAATCAGCTCGGTCTTACCGCGCGAAAACTCGCCGACGAGGGCGATACGCAAACTGTCCTGCTCCGTTTCATAAGCCAAGGTTTCCAGTTGCAGCATGGTCCCACTGGGCAGCAAGCCCAGATCGGCCGTCAACGCGGCCATTTCATGAAGACCGGTAATTACTTTTTGCCGCCAACTATTTAACGCGCGCAGCCCCTGCAGAATGGGGGATGCCTCTAACAGATGCTCTTCACTCATGCTTACTCCCGACTGGTCAGTGCTGACATTGGGAACAATAGGTCGTCGCCCGACCACTGATACGGATGCCGTGTAACGGCGCGCCGCACTGCGTACAGGGTTCCCCTTCTCGTCCATACACCGCAAGAGATAGTCGAAAATAGCCATTTCTGCCATCGGGCCGGGTGAAATCACGCAGGGTCGTTCCGCCCTGGGCAATAGCCGCCTCCAGGACATCGCGCACGGTCTGCACCAGCTTCCCATAGCGCGGCAGGGCAATACGCCCCGCGTGGCGGCGCGGATCGACACCCGCCGCAAACAAAGACTCATTGGCGTAAATATTGCCGACGCCGACGACGATATGGGCATCCATGAGGAAGGATTTAACCGGTACCTGCCGGTTTCGGCTCCGCTGATACAGGTATTCCGCGGTAAAACCATCGCCCAGCGGTTCTGGCCCCAGATGCCGAAGGAACGGATGCCGGTCGGGATCGGCGAGCCAGCACACGGCTCCAAAACGGCGCGGGTCATGGAAGCGCAAGCACAGATCGTCGGCAAAGAGCAGATCGACATGGTCATGCTTCTGCACCGGGGTGCTTTGCGGGAGGACGCGCAGGTGTCCGCTCATTCCCAGATGGATCAGGATCGCTCCCCGTTCCAGGTCGAGTAGAAGATATTTGCCCCGTCGCCGCAGGTTCAGCAGGCGCTGCCCGGCCACCCGCCCGGCAAGATCGGCGTTCACCGGCAAACGCAGGCGACCATCCCGCACCACTGCCCCCTCCAGACGCTGTCCCAGCAGATAGGGGGCGATACCCAGTCGGGTGACTTCGACTTCGGGCAACTCGGGCATGGTTAAGTCCTTGTTCCGCTGCTCACGCGTTCGCGCCCGGCCAGATCACAGCAGGTTCGCACCGCGCTGAAGCCGGCGTTGGTGAGCAGGCTGCGCACCGCCTTCCCCTGATCAGGACCATGCTCCAGCAACAGCATGCCGTGCAGCGAGAGGCGCTCATGCGCGCCCGCAATGATGCGTTCCAGGCACTCCAGACCGCGGGGACCAGCCACCAGGGCATCCCAAGGCTCATGACGCAAATCAGGGAGATGGGGATCGTTATCGGCCAGGTAAGTGGGGTTGGCCACAATCCGGTCAAAACGTAAGGTGCTATCCAGTGGTGCGTACCAGTCGCCCTCCAGCCAGTGTACCTGCGGCGCCAGAAGCGCACCATTGGCGCGCGCGACCTGTAACGCCGCCGGGCTGCGCTCCACGGCCCAGACCTCCGCCTGCGGCCGCGCCAGGGCAATGGCCAGTGCAACGGCCCCGGAGCCGGTACCGAGGTCAAGCACCCGCGACGCGCCCTCCTCCGCTAATTCCTCCAGGGCCAGGGTCACCAGCGTCTCCGTATCCGGGCGAGGGATGAGCACCGCAGGGGCCACGCACAGATCCAGCCCGTAGAAAGACCACTCGCCTAAACAGTAGGCCAAGGGTACACCCGCCCGGCGCTGCGTGAGCAGTGCGCTAATCCGTGCCTCCTCCTCTGAAGAAATTGGCCGCAATGCATTGCGTAGCAGCGCCGCCCCTTCCAGCCCAAGGGCCGCAGCCAGCAGCCAGCGTGCTTCCTGCTCAGGCTGATCAGTCAGCACCCGCAGTTGTTCGCGCAGATCATGCTGCCAGTCGCGCAGGCTGCGCGATGGATTGTGCGTTACGCCGGAATCAGAGGTCATCACCCAGATGCTGCAGGAGGTCGGCCTGATATTCCTTGATCAGCGGTTCGATAACGGCATCGAGCTCCCCCGCCAGTACCGCCTCCAACCGGTACAACGTAAGATTGATACGATGATCGGTGATCCGCCCCTGCGGAAAGTTGTAGGTGCGGATACGTTCGGAGCGATCCCCGGAGCCCACTAGCAGGCGCCTGGTCTGGGCCGCCGCGCTCTGCTGCTTCTCCTGCTCCTGCTCCAGCAGACGCGCCTGCAACAGCGCCATGGCCCGCGCCCGGTTTTTGTGCTGGGAGCGATCTTCCTGACAGG